>CBFIFT010000007.1:0-33307 GCA_965661935.1 Burkholderiaceae bacterium
TGCCACACAGGCGATCCTCACTGCCATTTTGAGCCTGGTTCATCCAGGTGATGAAGTCATCGTGCTCGAGCCCTGCTACGACAGTTACGTCCCCAACATTGCGCTGGCTGGCGGCAAAGTGGTGCGCGTACCTCTCACACCAGGTACATTTCGCCCTGACTTTGACAAAATTCAAAGCGCCATCACCGCACGCACCCGCGCCATCATCATCAACACGCCCCACAACCCCAGTGCAACAGTGTGGCAGGACACTGAGATGCAGCGGCTGCAAGCAATGCTGGACGGCACAGACATCGTGGTGATCAGCGATGAAGTTTATGAGCACATGGTGTTTGATGAACAGATGCATTGCAGCGCAGCGCGCTACCCCGCATTGGCGGCGCGCAGCTTGATCGTCAGCAGCTTTGGGAAAACCTACCATGTCACCGGCTGGAAGGTTGGCTACGTCGCAGCACCCGCGCCGCTGATGGCAGAGTTTCGCAAAGTCCACCAGTTCAACGTCTTCACAGTCAACACACCTGTGCAACACGGACTGGCCGAGTTCATGGCCGACCCCCGGCCCTACCTCGACCTACCCGCGTTTTATCAGCGCAAGCGCGACTTTTTTGCCAGCGGCCTCTCCCGCACTCGCTTTGAGCTGCTGCACAGCCAAGGAACTTATTTTCAATGCGCCCGCTACGACAAGTTGGCGGTGCCCGAGCGCGCGCTCAACGAGGCCGACTTTTGCCAATGGCTGACCCGCGAAGTGGGTGTGGCCGCCATTCCTATGTCGGCTTTTTACGGCGATGGATTTGACCAAGGTGTGATTCGGTTTTGCTTTGCCAAGCGCGACGACACCCTAGAGCACGCGCTGCAAAGGCTGAATCAGCTCTAAACCCAAATCACCGTGCGAGGCGCGCGAAGCAGGCGCGCAGCTTCAACGCTGCATGGCCTGCCAAGCCTTCTCTAAACGCTTGACACTCACCGGCTGAGGCGTTCGGAGGGTCTGCGCAAACAGGCCCACGCGCAGCTCTTCGAGCAGCCAGCGAAACTGTTCCATGGCTGAGTCTGTCTGACCTTTGCGCTGTGCGACCAGCCTCCAGTAGCCTTGCTCTAGGGTTTGAACATCGCGCTGAAGTTGCTGGTCTTTGGCGGGGTCTTTGCGCAGCTTGTCGATCCGCATCGCGATGGCCTGCAAGTAGCGGGGAAAGTGCTGAAGCTGCGCATAGGGCGTATCTCGCAAAAAATGTGCGTGCATCAACCGACCCAACTGTGCTTGCATGTCTTGCGCCGCAGCGGGGTTGGACTTGAGCTCTTTGAGACGCCGACTGACTTGCGCAAACTCTTGCAGTATCTGTGCGCTCAGGCGTGCGACCTCTTGTGCAATCAAACCCAGCCGGGTACGCCCCTGTGCGACGCGCTCTTCAAATGCCTGTTCATCGCTGGGCCAAGGTTTGGCCAAGAATGCACGGTCCAATGCCACATTGAGAATCTGAGCCTTCAAGTCCTCAAGGCTACCCATGGGCATGTATGCCACGCCCATGGCCTGTTGGTCGGCCATGCCTTTGTTGAGCAGTTTGAGCGCGTCTTTGACCGCCAACGCGAACAAGCGCCGCAGGCCCAGTGCGTGCTTTTGCTCTGCGTCCTCGGGCAAATCAAACACCTGCAGGTGGACCGCGTCGCCGTCGTCGACCAGTGCTGGGTACCCCATCAGGGTTTGGCCTTTTTGGTGTATCTCCATGATCTCAGGCAAGGCGCCAAACGACCAACTCACGTGGCGCTGGGCTGCATCAGCGAGACCGCTTGCAGCTTGGCTGGGGCCTGCCTCACGAGCGGATTTGTCACGCTTTGCAACCTGCGCCGATTTGCCCTGACTTTGCGCTGCGGGCGCGCTTGCGGTCTTGCTCGCATCAGCAGGTGAATCTCCCACAGCCGAGCCACCTGCTTCAACGCGGCGTATTTTCAGCGCTGCAAGCGCCTGAAATGCTCCCCTGGCCTTGCCCCCCAACTCGGCTTTGAGCGCAGCCAAGCTGCGCCCCATACCCAGTTGGCGCCCATGCTCATCGACCACGCGAAAGTTCATTTGCAAATGCGCGGGGAGTTGATCTGGCTTGAAGTCAGACGCCTTGATGTCCAACTCGGTTTTCGCCTTGGCCATGTCCGCCAACGCTTGGAAAAAATCACCCTGTCGAAAAGTTTGCGGCGCTGCCAACTGCTCAGCCATGTCTTTGGCCGTTTGCGGCAAGGGCACCATGCGCGACCGGGGCCTTTGCCCCAACGACTTCAGCATGGTGAGCACCTTCTCAGTGAGCATGCCTGGGACCAACCAGTCACAACTGGTCGCCGCAATTTGGTTCAGCACGAACAGCGGCACGTCGACCGTAACCCCATCGCGCGGGTGACCCGGCTCGTGCAGGTACTGGGCCACGCAATCGGCGCCTCCGAGCTTGATGTGGGTGGGGAACCTTTGAGCGGTGATACCAGCGGCCTCATGCCGCATCAAATCTTCGCGACTCAGGCGCAACAATTGGGGCTGCTCGCGGGCGTGCTTTTTCCACCAGGCCTCGAGACTGCGTTGGTCACACACATCAGGAGGCAATTGGGCGTCGTAAAAGGCCTCAATGAGCGCGTCGTCTACCATCACATCTTGGCGCCGCGCCTTGTGCTCTAACTCGAGCACCTCTCGCACCATGCGTTGGTTGGCCGACATGAAAGGCAGACGGCTCTCAAGCCCCTCGCCCACCAAGGCTTCTCGGATGAATATTTCGCGCGCCTGAGCCAGATCAACACGCCCAAAGTCCAAGCGGCGCTGACTGTAAACAACCAGTCCATAAAGCGTGGCCCGCTCGTCGGCCACCACACGACCCGCTTTTTTCTCCCAACGCGGGTTGCCCACTTGTTTTTTCAACAAGTGCGCTCCAATTTGCTCAAGCCACTGTGGCTCAATGGCCGCCAAACCACGTCCAAACAACCTGGTGGTCTCGACCAACTCAGCAGCGACCAGCCAGCGCCCTGGCTTCTTGTTCAAGTGCGCGCCGGGGTGCTTCCAAAACTTGATGCCCCGCGCACCAAGGTACCAATCTTCGGAGTCGCTCTTGCAACCGATGTTGCCCAACAGCCCCGTCAGCAGTGCCTTGTGCAGCTGCTCATAGGTCGCGGGCTCGGTGTTCAGCTTCCAGCCATGTTCAGTGACCGTGGCACTCAGTTGCTTGTGCACATCTCGCCACTCACGCAGGCGGCGGACATTGATGAATTGTTCGCGCAGCTTTTGCTCAACCTGCCGGTTGGATAGTTTGGGTGTGCTGGGCTGCCCGACCACGGACTGACCGCCACGCACTTGGTGGGTCCAGGCCCACAAGCGCAACAAACCCACGAACTCACTCTTGGGGTCGTCAAATGGCTTGTGCGCTTGATCGGCTTGCGCCTGTTTGTCTAGCGGGCGCTCGCGCACGTCTTGTACGCTCAGCGCCGCTGCGATGACCAACACCTCAGTGAGCGCTCCGAATTCGTGTGCGGCCAACAGCATGCGTGCCACGCGTGGGTCCAGTGGCCAGCGTGACAAGGTCTTTCCCAGTGGGGTCAACGCTTGGTCTTCGTCGATGGCCCCGAGCTCGGCGAGCAGTTGGTAGCCGTCGGCAATGGCCTTTTGCTTAGGGGGATCGATGAAGGCGAAGTCTTGTACCACCCCGAGACCCAAATCCATCATGCGCAAAATGACGCCAGCCAAAGAGCTGCGCTGAATCTCAGGGTCGGTGAAGCGGGGACGCTGCGCGAAACCTGCCTCTTCGTACAGCCGAATGGCGACGCCGTTGGCCACGCGCCCACAACGCCCAGAACGTTGCATCGCTGCTGCTTGGCTGATGGGCTCAACTTGCAGCTGCTCGACCTTTTGTCGGTAGCTGTAGCGTTTCACACGCGCCACGCCACTGTCGATCACAAAGCGAATGCCGGGCACGGTCAAAGAGGTCTCTGCCACGTTGGTCGCCAAAACAATGCGACGGCGCGCGTGTGGCGAAAAAATGCGGTCTTGGTCCGCTTGACTGAGGCGCGCGAACAATGGCAAAACTTCGGTTTCACGCAGAGCCGGCTGGTGGCTGAGGTGTTGCGTCAAATGGGCCGCGGCGTCTCTGATCTCGCGCTCGCCGGGCAGGAAAACCAAGATATCGCCCGCGTGCGCGCCACCACGCCACAACTCGTCGACTGCCTCAGCAATCGCGGTGTTCATGTCGCTATCGCGTGACTCGGTGAAGGGCCTCCAGCGCACCTCAACCTCGTAGGTGCGCCCGCTCACCAAGATGACAGGCGCAGGCCCACGCCGACTGGCAAAGTAGTCGGCGAAACGGTCTGCATCAATGGTGGCCGATGTGATGATCACCTTGAGATCAGGCCGCCTGGGCAAAAGCTGGCGCAAGTAACCCAACAAGAAATCAATGTTCAAACTGCGCTCATGCGCTTCGTCGATGATCAAGGTGTCGTAGGCCTTGAGCAAAGGGTCACGCTGTGTCTCGGCCAGCAAAATGCCGTCGGTCATCAACTTGATCGAGCTCTTCGCATCGAGGCGATCTTGAAATCGGATCTTGTATCCGACCACATCACCCAACTCGGTCTGCAACTCTTCGGCGATGCGCTTGGCCACACTGGTGGCCGCCACCCGTCTGGGTTGGGTGTGCCCAATCAGCCCGCCACCATTCAATCGGCCGCGCCCCAACGCCAAGGCCATTTTGGGCAACTGCGTGGTTTTACCCGAGCCGGTTTCGCCGCACACAACGACAACCTGATGGTCGCGAATGGCGCGCATGATCTCCTCACGGCGCTCGCTTACGGGCAGTTCGCTGGGGAAGTTCAGGAGCAAGTTCGAGGAGGTGTCAGTCGGAATCGTCACGCAATCAACAACAGGTCAGTGAGCAGGCGCACAAATGCGTCAAAATGTGCATTATCCCAACCTCTGGATCTCTGCCGTTTATGTCCGCTGTTTTCGACTTCACTTTTGTCCCTTGGTTTCGCTCGGTTGCGCCCTACATCCACATGCACCGAGGCAAAACGGTGGTCGTTGGAATCACAGGTGAAGCGATCGCGGCGGGCAAGTTGCCCTTGATTGCGCAAGACCTCGCGCTGATCAAAAGCATGGGGCTTCGCATCGTGCTGGTCCACGGTTTTCGCCCCCAAGTCAACGAGCAATTGGCCGCCAAGGGTCACGCCCCAGAGTTTTCGCACGGCATGCGGGTGACCGATTCGGTCGCACTTGATTGCGCCCAAGAAGCCGCAGGACAACTGCGCTACGAAATTGAGGCCGCCTTTAGCCAAGGGCTACCCAACACACCCATGGCAGGGGCGACGGTGCGGGTGATGAGTGGCAACTTCATCACAGCCCGACCCGTGGGCGTGATTGATGGCAAAGACTTCTTGCAATCGGGTTTGGTGCGAAAAGTTGACGCTGTCGGAATCGCGTCGGCCTTGGACATGGGCGCACTGGTGCTGTTGTCGCCCTTTGGTTTTTCACCGACGGGTGAGGCTTTCAACCTATCTATGGAAGAAGTGGCCACCTCTTGCGCCATCGCATTGCAAGCCGACAAGTTGCTGCTGCTGACAGAGTTTGATGGCGTGCACCAAGACCCACTCGATACCGGCACGCCCATCGACACCGAGCTGCCGCTGCGGCAAGCCAGGCAAACTCTGCAGATGCTGCCAAAGAGCGAAAACCCGCCTGACTTGGCGTTTTACCTGCAACATTGCATTCGGGCCTGCGAAGGGGGGGTTGAGCGCAGCCACATCCTGCCCTATTCAGAAGATGGCGCGATCTTGCAAGAGATTTACACCCACGATGGCATCGGCACCATGGTGGTCGACGAAAAGCTCGAAAGCTTGCGCGAAGCCTCCATGGACGACGTGTCAGCGATATTGGCGTTGATTGAGCCATTCGAACAAGACGGCACCATGGTCAAGCGCGACCGCAACGAGATCGAGCGAGATGCCGGCAACTACACCATCATCGAGCACGATGGTGTGATTTTTGGCTGCGCGGCGCTGTACCCCTACCCCGAAGATCGCACAGGCGAGATGGTGGCCCTGACGGTGTCCCCACACAGCCAATCACAAGGTGATGGCGAGCGTTTGCTCAAGCGCATCGAACAGCGCGCACGAGCAATGGGGTTGAAAGAGGTGTTTGTGTTGACCACACGAACCATGCACTGGTTCATCAAACGAGGCTTCGTCGAGGCCAGCACCGACAAGCTGCCTGAGGCGCGCCGTCACAAATACAACTGGGATCGGCGCAGCAAGGTTTTGATCAAAAAGCTTTGAGGTTTCGGTTGTAGGTGGTGCGCAAGACGCGCACCCAAACCACCGCAAGCAAGACAAAATTCAGAAACGACCAATTGGCAATGGTCAAGCCAAGGAAAGACCAGTCCACTGCAGAGCAGTCACCGCTGCCCTTGAAAAGCATGGGAATGACGCGCTGCAACGGAAACGCCTCAATCATGCCGTAGAAGTCACGGCCACAAGCCAAAATTTCGGGTGGATACCACTGCAACCAGCTTTGGCGCGCCGCGGTGAACGCGCCACCCAGCGCCACCACGATGCCTAGGCACTGCCACCACATGGCAAACCAACCTTCACGAAAAACCAAACCGACACCGGCAAGCGCCAAAAGCAGCACCAAGGCATAACGTTGCACGATGCACATGGGGCACGGAATCAAGCCGTCTACATGCTGCAAATAAAGCCCATAGCCCAGCAGGCACAAGCACCAAAGCATCACCAGACTGAGGGGGCTTTGCCAGCGCGGAGGTAAGGCTCGATCGGTAAAAATATGTCCCATGAATGTGTTGTTGTGTTGGCAGTGGTGTGTTCAGACTTGCCTGAAAAGGCGTCCAAGTCTAGTGTCAATTTGTGGCGTGCAAGAGCGCCTGACACATCGCAAGGTCAAGCGGTCGTTGTTACAGTTTAATATCTCACACCTCTTAGACATTCCTCGATTTGTATCGAGATCAAAGGATAACCGATGGCCCGCATGATTCAATGTATCAAACTGGGAACCGAAGCCGAAGGCTTGGATTTCGCACCTTACCCTGGCGAGTTGGGCAAACGCATTTACGAAAGCGTCAGCAAGCAAGCGTGGGCAGATTGGCTGAAGCATCAAACCATGCTGGTCAATGAAAACCGCCTCAACCTGGCGGACCAGCGCGCACGGCAATACCTCGCGCGCCAAATGGAAAACCACTTTTTTGGTGACGGCGCAGATGCCGCACAAGGATATGTGCCCCCCACGCAGTGAGACCGCGCTGCTTTGACCAAGCTCGAGGCAGCCCTGCGTGAGCGAGAGCAATGCGGTGTACCCACCCAATTGCTGCTGATCGGGGCCTCTGCAACCGATGTGCGCACATGGGCCAACCTGTGGCCTGAGCATGCGCCACACCTGCGCTTGGTCTCGCTCCACATGCGCGGCTGCACTGAGGATCCACACGTCACGAGCCCAACACCTGTGCCTCCACCCTTTAAGGGCACCGCTGACCAGTTGGGCTCCAATGTCAGTTGGGTGAATTGGGGGGCCTTGCAGAGCGACGGCTCGCTCGATGCCAGCGGCCGATTTCATGGGGTCTGGTTGGACGAGCGCGCGGACATCACACCCCCTGATTTGATGCGCGCCTTGCGCCGCCACTTGTGGCGCGGCTCTTGGCTACAAAGCGCTGCGCCCATGAGCGACGCCCTGACCCGCGCCTGTTTGGCCCAAGGCTGGCACCTTCAACCACAGCCATCTGCTGCCACCGAACCCACCGCCCGCGAATGGCCGACAGCGTTTGCTGTCGACGCGGTCTACTTGCCACGTTGGCCAGCACCCCAGGCTACAGGCGCCATGCCCACGTCTGCCATGGTGATTGGCGCTGGCTTAGCGGGTGCCTCGGTCACCGCGCAGCTCACCAGCCGAGGCCTGCACGTGGACTGGATAGACGCCCAGCTCGAACCCGCTCAAGGCGCATCGGCTCTGCCTGTCGGTCTACTCAGCAGACACCCCACCGCACAGCCGACGCCTCTGAGCGAGCTCACCGACATCGGCTTGGCCTGCACCCAAGCAACCCTGCAGCGCTTGTTGCCCTCTGGCCAAGGGTGGCAGGCAACCCCTGCGCACCGAATCCATGACGACCGCACCAGGCCAGATCAATCCGACCCAGCTTGGCTGATCGAGCCCAAGGCCTTGGTTCAAGCGTGGCGTGCACAAGCCCTGGCTAGCGGGCGCTTGACAGAGCATTGGGGTTGCAAGGTACATCGGCTGCAATGCCAAGGCGGGCAATGGCAAGCCCTCGATGCGCAAGGGCAAGTGATGGCGCAGGCCTCGGTGGTGGTGGTTGCCAACGCCCACCAAGCCGGAAACTTGTTGCCCGCATTGGCGCCAGCCCTCAGGGCCGTCGCAGGTCAAATGAGCTGGGCTGGGCTCGCCCCCGAAGACCTGCCCGTGGCAGATGCCGTCTTGCGCTCTCATGGGGTGGTGAGCCCTGCTTTTGAGAGCAGCCGAGGGCGCATCTGGACCGTGGGATCCACCTACCGACGCGGTGTCTCGCAGCCTCAAGCCACCGAAGCAGACCACGACGCCAACCGCGCCTGCATGGCCCGTCTGTGTCCAGAGGGACTCGCGCGCTTTGACCAACAACGCGCCCGGGGCGAGATGCAGGCATTTGTCGGCGTGCGCTGCGCCACGCCCGACCGCATGCCATTGTTGGGTGCTGTACCCGACGCCGATCAGGTTTGGCCGCACCGAGGCGGGCTGGCCGCTGTGCCGCGCCAGCCGGGCCTGTATGCCTTCACCGCGCTGGGGTCGCGCGGCTTGACACTGGCAGCATGGGGCGCTGAAACGTTGGCAGACATGGTGCAATCTTTGCCACTGCCCACTCGAGCCTCGTTTGCGCACATGTGCGACCCCGCGCGGCGAGCGCTGCACAGCGGATCATCGGCCAGCAACCAGAAATCCTAGCGAAGTCGATACCAGGTCAACGCTCAGCCCCATTGGCGGGCTTGATCTTGCGCACCACATTGGTCGCAGTTGCCGCACATGGGCGCCTTGCCCTGCCGGCTGCGGTGGCCGCGGCGCACCAGGTAAAACACGGCGCCCAACACCGCGCCAATGGCGAGCCAAAACTGAACATCCCAAATTTGAGCACTCATGCGCCACCCCACAAAAACTGACTCAAGCGATAAGCCACCCAAGCGGCCCCATAGGCCAAGCCAAACATGTACACGGCCATCACCGTGGGCAAGGTCCAGCCGCCCACCTCTTTGCGCACCACCGCCAACGTCGCCAAACACTGCGGTGCGTAGACATACCAGACCAGCAGCGAAATGGCCGTCGGCAACGACCAATCAGCCGCGATCAACGGCGCCAGGGCCACGTCGACCCCCTCGCCCGTGTGTGACAAAGCGTAAACCGTGCCCAATGCGCTGACCGCCACCTCGCGTGCAGCCAACCCGGGGATCAGCGCCACGGAAATTTGCCAATTGAAACCAATTGGCTCAAACACCCAAGCCATGGCGCGCCCAATGCGCCCCGCCAAGCTGTATTCAATGGACACACCAGCGAAGTCCGCAGGGGCTTGCGGAAAAGTCGCCAAAAACCACAGCACGATGGTGAGAGCCAAAATGATGCCGCCCACATTGCGCAAAAACACAGACGCGCGGTGCCACAAACCCACTGCAATGTCGCGCGCCCGTGGCCATTGGTAGTCCGGTAACTCCATCATCAGCTGAGCTGGCTGCCCCGCGCCTTTGATGTGCTTGAGCCCCCAAGCCACCACGATCGCCGAAGCCATGCCCAACACATACAACCCAAACAAGACCAGACCGGGCAAATTGAAGCCCATCACTGAGGTGTGCGGAATAAACGCGCCGATCAACAGGGCGTAAACGGGCAAGCGCGCGGAACACGTCATCAAAGGCGCAATCAAAATGGTGACCCATCGGTCGCGGCGGTCGCCAATCGTGCGGCTGGCCATGACGCCGGGTATCGCGCATACAAAGCTAGAAAGCAGCGGAATAAAAGACCGGCCCGACAAACCAATGCTTCCCATCAAGCGGTCAAGCAACAAAGCGGCTCGCGGCAAATACCCCGACTCTTCCAGTACCAATATGAAGAAAAACAAAATCAAAATTTGCGGCAAAAAGATGACCACCGCACCCAACCCAGCGAGCACGCCATCCAACAGCAGGCTTTTCACCAAACCGCTTGGCAACCACTGATCCAGGCCGCTTCGAAGCGCCGATATGCCAGACTCTATCCAGCCCATGGGCGCCTCTGCCCAGGTAAACATGGCCTGAAAAATCAAGAACAAAACCGCCGCCAGAACCACGCTGCCAATCAGCGGCTGTAGCAACGCAGCATCCAAGTGTTGGCTGAATGCATGGACTTGGGGCGACTGGTTCACATGGGCCCGCACCATCCACTCGCGTGCCACCGCATCATCGGTATTGGCGTTGGGCGCGCCACCGGGCGGAGTGATCGCCGGGGTTTTCTGCCAAACTTGCGGCAAATCAAGCACCTGCAACAACGCATCTGCACCATCGGAAGTCACACCTGTAGCCGCGACGACAGGCACACCAATGGCCGCACTCAGCGCTTGCACATCCAACTGCAGACCCTGGGCCTTGAGCCTGTCCATCATGTTCACCACCGCCACCACCGGCAAACCCAGACGCATCGTGGCTGCCAATAGCCTCAAGCCCCGGCGCAATCGCGTGCCGTCCATCACCACCACAACCAAGTCGGGTGCGGGCTCTTGCATGCTGCGACCTTGCACCACTTCACAAGCCACGGCCTCGTCATCGCTGCTGGCCATCAGGCTGTAGGTACCGGGTAGATCAAGCACACCGATGCGCCGGCCACTGGGCGTCAGTGTCACGCCGCGCTTCAACTCAACCGTCACGCCCGCATAGTTGGCCACTTTTTGGCGGCTACCCGTGAGGCGATTGAACAGCACCGACTTGCCGCAATTGGGGTTGCCAAGCAAAGCCACACGCCTAGAAGTCAGGCGCGTCATGTCCATGGCTTGGGTGACGCTCACGGTGCACCGCCGTTGTCGACTGGGATTTGGCTGGCCTCGTCGTATCGCAAAGCAAACGTGGTGTTGCCCAATTGCACGACCATCGCACCGCGCGACCACCAACTGCGGCGCAACACCCGAATGGGCTCGAAGGGCAAAAAACCAAGGGCTTGCAGGCGTGGGTTGTCAACGCCGCTGGGAGCAATGTGGTGCCAAGTTCGCACCGCGGCCTGATGAAGTTGAGGCATGGCTTGGATTTAAATGAGAATGATTCTCATTATATATCAGACTCTGCCGCGCAAACTTTGACTTATCTCAAACCCAATCAACTTGCGCCCAGCACTGGCGCCACATCCGCGCTCTCAGGGTGACAAATGCCATGCATTGCGCAACGCGCGGGCCGCGTCTTGGTGGGCTTGGTGGGCTTCGGGTATGACGCGCCCCCACTGAATGAACCCGTGCACCACACCTTGGTAAATCTCGATATCCACCGCCACGCCAGCCATGCGCATCGCATCGGCGTACGCCACGCCCTCGTCTACCAAGGGATCAATCTCTGCCAACCCCAACCAGGCTGGAGCAAGATTGGCGTGATCGGCGGCCAGCAAGGGGGCAAAGCGCCAGTCCGTGCGGTCCTCACGCTGGGGGATGTATTGTTCGAAGAAATATGAGATCACGGCCTCGCCCAGCACCAAACCATGCTCAAAACGCTGGTGCGAAGCGGTGTCTTGGTGGGCGGTCGTCCCGGGGTAAAACAGCACTTGCAGGTCCAGCGGCCAGCCTAGGTCGCGCGCGTACAGCGCAGACACGGCCGCTAAAGTGCCGCCAGCGCTATCGCCTCCAACGGCCCACCTCTGCGGACACAACCCGAGCTGAGATCTTTGCTCACGCACCCAGGCCAAGGCGTCCCACGCATCAAAGACAGCAGTCGGAAAGCGGTGCTCGGGCGCCAACCGGTAGTCAACCGAGATGACCGCACAGCCAGCCAGCTCGGCGATGCGGCGACACAGAGGCTCATGCGTCGCGGTGCTGCCAATGGTGAAGCCACCGCCATGAAAATAAACCAGCACTGGCAAAACCTCGTGGCTGGGCGCCCACAGCCGCGCCCGAATCGACTGCCCATCTCGGGTTGGGATCAACAACCGCTCGTCCCTGGCCATGGTCGCCTTGGGAATGTCCAAAATGCCCGCCGCCTTCTCGTAGAAAGCCCGTGCGGCTTGAGGCTCCAAGGCGTGCATGGGCGCATGGGGAACCCGTTGCATTTGCTCCAGAATGGTGCGGGTTTGGGGACTGAGCGGATGGGCGTATTCGGCGGGATGCTGCATGAAGAAATGATACGCCCGAAGCGCCACGGCCAGACTGTCGCGCTCTAGACGGCGCGCAATACCTCCTTGAGGTTGAATCAACCCCATTGCTTATATCACCGAGGTTTGCCATGACTGCTATTCGCTACATCACCCAAATCCAATTCGACTTTGGCGCCATCCGCACTTTGGCAGATGAGTGCGTGCGCTGCGGCATTCAGCGCCCTTTGATCGTGACCGATCAAGGCGTCAAGGCCGCGGGCTTGCTGCAACGCACACTCGATGTGCTCGCGGGATGGGATGTGGCGGTGTTTGACCAAACCCCATCCAACCCCACAGAGCAAGCAGTGCGCGCGGCGCAAGCGGTGTACGAGCAGCACAAGGCCGACGGTTTGATCGCTTTGGGCGGGGGCTCGTCCATCGACTGCGCCAAAGGGTTGGCCATCGCCGCGACCCACCCCGGGCCACTGAAGACCTATGCCACCATCGAAGGCGGCTCGCCCAAGATCACCGACCAAGTCGCGCCCCTGATTGCCATTCCGACCACGGCCGGCACGGGCAGTGAAGTGGCCAGAGGCGCCATTGTCATCGTTGACGATGGCCGCAAACTGGGTTTTCACAGTTGGCACTTGGTGCCAGCCGCAGCCATTTGCGACCCCGAGTTGACTGTTGGCCTGCCACCCTTGCTCACAGCCGCAACCGGCATGGACGCCATCGCCCATTGCATGGAAACCTTCATGGCCGCCCCTTTTAATCCGCCTGCCGATGGCATCGCCCTCGATGGCTTGCAGCGCGCGTGGGCGCACATTGAAGCCGCGACCCAAAATGGCGGCGACTTGGATGCTCGGCGGCACATGATGAGCGCATCCATGCAAGGGGCTTTGGCATTTCAAAAAGGTCTGGGGTGCGTTCACTCACTGAGTCACAGCCTAGGTGGCGTCAACCCGCGCCTGCACCATGGCACGTTGAATGCCATGTTTTTGCCCGCCGTGATCAACTTCAACGCGGCTGAGGAAACCATGCAAAAAGAGCGCAAGCTCGACCGCATGGCCCAAGCCATGGGCTTGCAATCTGCCTCAGACGTGGCGCCTGCCGTGCGCGACATGAGTCAGCGCCTTGGGCTGCCCAGTGGGCTGACCGCCATGGGCGTCGAGTCTGGTTGGTATGAGCGGGTGATTCAGGGTGCGCTGGCTGACCATTGCCACGCCACCAATCCGCGCCTTGCGAGTGCCGATGAGTACTTGCACATGCTGGAGCAAAGCGCGTAATTCCATCATTTCGGCTTTTGTCTTCACGCGCTCATGCTGATGAGCGCGTGTGTTTTATTGAGTTCTGACTAATTAACTAGTCAACAATAAGGCTTTCTAACGAATACTTTAGTGCATTAAACTCCGTCGCTCCCGCCTACATATAGGGATACTAATGATCTGGAGTTTGCATGTCTGGTAAATACGAATTGACTAAAAATAGACATGGACAATTCATATTTAGCCTCAAAGCAGCCAACGGCCAAGTCGTGATGACCAGCCAAGCCATGAACACCAAAGACGAGATCAATGCCGAATTGGCGCGGGTGCGCGAGTTTTGTATTCGTGATGAATGTTACGACCGCAAATTGGCACCAGGTGGGCAGCCCTACTTTTCATTGCTCACACCAGAAGGCGATCGATTGGGCAAAAGCACCCATTACTCGTCCACAGCCGCCATGGAAAAAGGCATTGCGTCAGTCAAGCGCAACGGCACCGCGGCCCGCCTCATTGACTTATCAGAGTATTTCTAGGCCCAGCACCCCAATTGCTTCACAAGGGCTCAACCCGTCGCATATCTGGTTTTTGCAACCAAGCCTGCCATTCATCTGCCAATTGCTGGCTTTGATTCACAGCGCTCAGCCATGCATTCACCCTGCCCTCAAAATCATTGGCAAATGTGACGAAGTCATGCCGGTCTGGGAGTTTTCCGCCCGGCAGTTGCGCCACCCAAGCGGGGTCAGGTGCGAGCACCACCGTTTGATCTAACGCCGCAGTCGCGGCATGGCGGCGGCGCCAAGACTTGTCTAGCCAACCCGGTATGACCGCGCGCTGAAAGTGCGGGTACAAAACCACCTCATCTGGGGCCAGGTCATAGCCCCAGTGCACGTGGTAGTCAGTCAAACCACCATCCCAATAGGTTCCCTCGGGCAGGCCCGGTATGTTTTGCACCGGCTCCATCGCAAAAGGTATCGAGCAGCTGGCGCGCACGGCCAACATGAAGTTGTCCATGCTCAAAGGCCAACGGTGAGTGACCATGCCATCGTCTCGAACAGGCAGCGCTGGCGTTTGCTCGGACGTGACAATGCCGCGTTGTAACCAACGGTTGAGGTGACGACGGCTAACCGCATTGGCCAAGAACGCAGCAGCGAACCCCAGTGGCGTGCGCACCGCCCCGGACTGTGACAGCAGGCTCTGTCCCTGGGACACCACCACGTGCAAAAACCGATTGGGGTGATGCAATACATCTTGCACATGGCCCTCGTAGAAAGCCTGAAGGCTGCCCGAAAACGCCTCGCTCACCTGCCGCGCCGTGGGCTTGCGCCGCCCATCTTGTGGCTCAAAACGCTGATGAATGTAGTCGTGCTCTAGGCGCTGTATAGCGGGTAGAGGGTCAGCCATACAAGCCGTCGCCATGCGCCAAGCGCCAATGGATGCACCCACCAGATGAACAGGAGCGGTACTGTTTTTGAGCCAGTCACCAAATATCAGCTGATCCAGTCGCAGAAGCATCAGGCCTTTTGGCCCGCCCGCCGCCGCAGGTATGACGCGCACCTGCTCTGGCGCCAATCCACCTTGGGCGTGCAAGGCTGCCATGGCCTTGGGGCCCGCATAGATGCGAAGCGCACGCACGCTCAACCCCCTTTGAGTTTGGCAAACGCGCTGGCCATGGCCGAATTGGCAACCGCTGCGTCTTGGCCGCGTCGACCGTGCTGTATGTGCTGGCGATCCGGCTTGTCGCGGCTACCTGGCGCCGCAGACGAAGGCTTGGCATCGAGCTTCATGGTCAGGCTGATGCGCTTGCGCGCTGCATCCACCTCTAACACCTTGACCTTCACAATTTGCCCCGTCTTGACCACCTCGTGGGCGTCTTGCACAAAGCGCTGACTGAGTTGGCTCACGTGGACAAGACCATCTTGGTGCACACCAATATCCACAAACGCGCCAAAGGCCGCGACATTAGAGACCGTGCCCTCCAAGAGCATCCCGGGCTTCAAATCACTGATCTGTTGTACCTCAGCATTGAGTCGGGCGACAACGAAATCGGGCCGCGGGTCACGGCCAGGTTTTTCTAATTCTTTGAGCACATCCGACACGGTGATGGCACCAAATTCGGCTGAAGCCAACGCCTCGGCTGACAAGCCCTTGAGCACTGCAGCCTGTCCCATGATTTGTTCAATGGGGCGCTGCACATGGGCCAAGATGCGCTCGACCAGCGGGTAGGTCTCTGGGTGCACACCCGTCATGTCCAACGGGTTTGTGCCGCCGCGAATGCGCAAAAATCCAGCGCACTGCTCAAAGGTTTTTGGTCCCAGCCCACTGACTTCAAGCAATTGTTGGCGGCTTTGAAAGGCACCATGTTGGTCGCGCCAGCGCACCACGGCCGACGCAACCGCACTGCTCAATCCTGAGACCCTCGCCAACAGCGGTGCACTGGCGGTGTTGAGGTCGACACCCACGCCGTTGACGCAGTCCTCGACAACCGCATCGAGCTGCCTGGCCAACTCAGCTTGGTTCACATCGTGCTGGTACTGACCCACGCCAATCGACTTGGGCTCAATTTTGACCAACTCTGCCAACGGGTCTTGAACCCGGCGCGCAATTGAAACCGCACCGCGCAAGCTCACGTCCACATCGGGCAACTCCGCGCTGGCATAGGCGCTGGCGCTGTAAATCGAGGCACCCGCTTCGCTGACCACCACTTTTTGGATTGGGTAGCCTGCTGGGTTCTTTTGAATCAGCGCAATCACCTCCGCGGCGAGCTGATCTGTCTCGCGGCTGGCTGTGCCATTGCCAATGGCGATCAAGTCGACCGAATGCTTGGCGATCAGATGGCCCAATGCATGAACGGCGCCTTGCCAATCCTTGCGCGGCTCGTGCGGATAGACCGTCTCTGTGGCCACCAGTTTGCCCGTGGCATCGACCACCGCCACTTTGACGCCCGTGCGAATGCCGGGGTCTAGCCCCATCGTCGCGCGAGCGCCAGCTGGGGCACTCAAGAGCAAATCGCGCAGGTTGTCGCCAAACACCTTGATTGCCACTGCCTCGGCTTGTTCACGCAGGCGAGCAAACAAGTCACGCTCAAGTGACAAAGACAATTTGACACGCCAAGTCCACGACACGGCTTTGCGCAGCAAATCATCGGCCGCTCGACCTTGGTGGCTCCAGCCCAAATGCTGCGCAATGCGCCCCTCTGCCATGCTGGGCACACCCACCTGTGGTTCCTCGTCGGTGACGAGCTTGACGTTGAGCACGTCTTGTGAGCGGCCGCGAAAGACCGCCAAAGCCCGGTGCGACGGCACCTTGGCAATCGGCTCGTCGTAGTCAAAGTAATCCGCAAACTTGCGCGTGTCTGCATGGTTCTCATCTTGTCCTGCAGCCAGTCGGCTTTGAAACAAGCCATGGGTCCAAAGCCACTCACGCATCGACTGAATCAATTGCGCGTCCTCAGCCCAGCGCTCGGACAAAATGTCTCGCACGCCATCGAGCACGGCGGCCACCGTTGAAAAATCAGGCTCATCGCTGTTGGCTTGGGGTCGCACAAAGCCCTCAGCCAACTCGCTGGGCGAGAGGTTTGGGTCCGCCCACAGCTGATCGGCCAAAGGCACCAACCCCGCCTCAGCAGCGATTTGTCCCTTGGTGCGGCGCTTGGGCTTGTAGGGCAAGTACAAGTCTTCTAACTCTTGCTTGGTCTGCGCAGCGGCCAGTGCCTGCTCTAGCGCTGGGGTGAGCTTGCCCTGCTCGCGAATGCTCTCAAGAATGGCCTCGCGCCTTTGCGTGAACTCTCGCAAATACGCCAGCCGCCACTCCAACTCTCGCAGCTGAATGTCATCCAGCCCACCGGTCGCCTCTTTGCGATAGCGCGCAATGAAAGGCACGGTGCTGCCGGCATCCAACAAGTCAACCGCCGCTTGGACTTGGCTGTTGGTCACTTTCAGTTCTCGCGCAATCTGCGCAACGATCACATCACCCATACACATCCAAAAATAAAAAGGCGGCGCTGCTGCCGCGATCAACTGGCATTATGCAAGAGCCGCGCAGCGCGCCGGCGCCCCCTGATTGAGCGCGCGGCATTGCACCTCAAAGCGCTGCACAAAAGCGTAAAAAAGCCCCCGAAAAGGGGGCTTGGCGTCCGCGAAGGTCAGATCAGCGGCAAAACAGCCACCTCACAAGGCGCGCAGCGCCGCCTTGAGTTGCTCCCCCACTTCGGGGCGCTTAGCAAAGGGGTCGGGTGGGTTTTCGCCGGCCACGATGGCGTCAAAACGGCTTTGCGCATTGCCCAATGCGTGGGGGTGGCTGTAGATATAAAAACGGTCTTCAGCCATCGCCTCAAACACAAAGCGGGCTACGTCTGCCGCCGTCACCTTGCCACTGGTGACCGCCTTCTCGGTCATGGCCTCACCGATCAGTTGGCTTTGTGTTTTGGCCTTGGCCGCGACAGCCTCGGGCTGGTTGCGGTCTGACTTGTGGATGTTGGTCGCCACAAAGTAAGGACACAAAACCGACGCGCTCACTTGGTCGCTGACCAATTTCAAGTCGTTGTAGAGCGTCTCGGTCAAGCTCACCACGGCATGCTTGGTGACGTTGTAAACGCCCATGTTGGGAGGCGTCAACAGCCCAGCCATGCTGGCCGTGTTCACGATGTGGCCGCGGTACGCGGGGTCAGCCTTGGCCGCCTCTAGCATCATGGGGGTGAACAAGCGCACCCCATGCACCACGCCCCAGACGTTGACGCCCATGACCCAGTCCCACTCGGCCACGCTGTTTTCCCAAATCAGCCCACCGGAGCCCACGCCCGCGTTGTTGAAAACAAAGTGCGGCGCGCCAAAGGTTTGCTGCACCGCCTGCGCCAACTCTTCCATGGCCTCGGCATTGGACACATCGACCACGCGGGCCAGCACCTTGGCGCCCGCAGCTTCACACTCTTGCTGGGCGGCTTGCAAAGCATCGGCTTGCACGTCCACGAGCACGAGGTTCATACCGGCTTGAGCGCCCAAGCGTGCGCACTCCAAACCAAACCCAGAACCTGCACCCGTGAGTACGGCGGTTTTTCCTTTGAGTTCTTTCAACATATCGACTCCTTGAGCGGCTGATGTGGACAGCGGCTTGATCAGACCAGTTTGACCAGTTGCTTGCCAAAGTTTTTGCCTTTGAGCAGGCCCAAAAACGCCTCAGGCGCTGAAGCCAAGCCCTCAGCCACTGTTTCGCGGGGGCGCAGCTTGCCCTGAGCCACCAAGCCGCCGAGTTCAGTCAAAGCCTGCGGCCACAACTCCATGTGCTCGCTGACAATAAAGCCCTCAATCTTCAAGCGATTGACCAAAATCAGGGCGGGGTTGGCCATGGGCAGCGGCGCGCCGTCGTAGCCCGCGATCATGCCGCACACGGCAATGCGCGCAAACGCATTGGTGCGCAACAGCACCGCATCTAAAACCATGCCGCCCACGTTCTCAAAATGCCCGTCGATGCCATCGGGGCAGGCTTGTCTGAGTGCCTTAGAAAGCGATAGGTAATCGCTGTGCTCGCGGTAGTCAATGCAGGCGTCAAAGCCCAACTCGTTGACCACATAGGCGCACTTTTCGGGACCACCGGCGATACCCACCACGCGGCAGCCACGCGCCTTGGCCAAGGCGCCATAAGCGCTACCAACAGCACCACTCGCAGCGCTGACGGTCACGGTGTCGCCTGCCTTGGGGGCGATGATTTGGGTCAAGCCATACCAAGCGGTGACGCCTGGCATACCCACTGCACCGAGGTAATAGCTCAAAGGCACATGCGTGGTGTCAACTTGGCGCAGCATGCCGGGCACATCTGCATCGACCACGCTGTATTGCTGCCAGCCACCCATGCCAACCACGTGCTCGCCCGCTTTGAACTTGGGGTGCTCTGAGGCCACGACTTCGCCCACCGTGCCACCAATCATGACCTCGTTGAGGGGCTGCGGCTGAGCGTAGCTCTTGCTCTCGTTCATGCGTCCGCGCATGTACGGGTCAAGGCTCAGGTAGTGGTGGCGCACCAATACTTGGCCGGGTTTCAAAGCGGGGGTTTCCACTTCGCGCAGTGCAAAGTGCTCGGTACCGGCCTCGCCGCTTGGGCGTGCGGCCAAAATGATTTGCTGATTGGTTGGCATGGGTTTCTCCAGTTAGATTTGTTTGGTTTTGAATGCTTTTGGCATTCGGTTGAATACCTTGAAAGTACCTGTGGCATGGCAGCATGCACGGCCTTGCGCGTCGACCACAGTGGCCTCGGCGAACGCCAGTGCACTGGTGCGATGCACCACGCGACCTGAGGCCACGATTTCACCCACTGCGCTTCGCATGAAGCTGGTTTTCATTTCGATGGTGGCACAGCCCACGTCTTCAGTCTCGGCGCTGCGAATGGCGTGCGCCATGGTGACGTCAAGCAAGGTCATCAGCGCGCCGCCGTGCACCACATCAAACGAGTTCTCGTGCTCGCTGCCAGGCGTCCAACGTATATCGGCACGCCCTGCATCAAAGTGCAGCAACTCAAAGCCAAGGAGCGCCGCAAAGGGTATCTCGCGGGGCCACGGCAGAACGGGTCGGTTGTCGCTCATCAAGCTGCCGTCACAGCGCTCACGCCGCCGTCCACAGCCATCCATTGGCCGGTGATGTGTTTACCTGCACGGGTCGCGTAGAGCAGCGTCAAGCCCTTTAGATCTTCGTCATCACCCAGGCGACCAAGGGGCGAATTCTTGGCCAACTCTTCTTCGCCAAGTTGATCAATCAAGCCATTGGCCAATTTGGTGCGGAAAAAACCGGGGCAAATCGCGTTGACGCGGATGCCGTAAGCACCCCACTCTGCGCCCAACGTTTTGGTGAAGTTGATCACTGCGCCTTTGGATGTGTTGTAGGCGATGGTCTTCATACCGGGTGGGTTGCCACCCAAGCCGGCGATCGAAGCCACGTTGATGATCGAGCCAGACTTGCGCTTGATCATGCAACCGTTGGCAATCGCCTTGCTCAACAAGAAATAACCTCGCACGTTCAAGTTCATCACCTTGTCCCACGCTTCGATGGGGTGCTCTTCAGCGGGCGCACCCCAAGAGGCGCCGGCGTTGTTCACCAACACGTCCACTTGCCCCAACGCGGCCAAAGTCTCGCTGCTGAGGCGCTCAATCTCGTCGTCACGCGCGCAATCTGCGGCGATCCACTGTGCATCGATTCCTTGGGCCTTCAGCGTGTCACAGGCGTGTGCCAACTCGTCCGCCTTGCGGGCACTCAACATGACACGCGCACCAGCTTGCCCCAGTGCCTGAGCCATTTGAAGACCCAGCCCACGAGAGCCGCCGGTGATCAGTGCCGTCTGGCCTGAAAGTGAAAACAATGAATCCAAAGTGCTAGACATACATCTCTCCGTCAGTTGGTGGGATCAAGCGGCAAACGCCCCGCTTGGACCCCGTTGATTTTGGTCAGCGGCACCCTCTAGCCCTGTCTCAATGGGGATACACAGGCCCAAGCCACCCCGCCAACGCGGGTTGACTCAATCGATATAGTCCATGCACATGCGGCCCGACACGGCGCCCTTCATGAAGGGCATCAGCGCCACATGGGTGGGATGCTCGCGATAGGCCTTGAGTGCAGCCTCATCTTCAAACTCGCTGTACAGCATGAGGTCAGCGGTGCAGCCGGGCATGCCCGCTGTCCACAGCTCAAAACGGTGCTGCCCAGGGACCACATTGACGCAACCCTCGAGCAAGGCTTTGCCTTTGGCGATGTTTTCGGCCTTGGTGCCGCCTTCGTATTCGTCTTTGAACACCCACATGATGATGTGCTTCAACATATTGACTCTCTCCTCAGAACGCCTCGGCCGACAGCGCCGCTGCCGTCATGTCACGGTTGCGCGCCACGACCAACCACGCCTCGATTTTGGGCAACTCAAACCTAAAGAAATAATCACAAGCGGCCATTCGCCCTTGGTTGGCGGGGCTGCGCAGTTCGGGGTCTTTTGCGGACACGGTCAGTGCCACATCCAGCCACGTCCACGCCAACACCATGTGACCGAAGGCTTGCATGTAAGGCACGGCATTGGCCAAGGCGGCGTTGGCATCGATTTCGCCTTCAAAAGTCCAAATCACGCGGGTGGCCATGGTCACCTCTGCCAGCGCGCCCTCGAGTGCTTGGGCGTGCTCGCGCAAGGCCCCCACCATCATCGCGTCACCAACGGTAGCCATGACTTTTTCGCCCAGTAAGCGCAAACCCGCACCATCGGCCATGCGCACTTTGCGACCCAGCAAGTCCATGGCTTGAATGCCATGTGTGCCCTCATGGATCATGTTCAATCTGTTATCGCGCCAATATTGCTCAACTGGAAAGTCGCGCGTGTAGCCGTAGCCACCGTGGATTTGAATGGCCAGCGAGTTGGCCTCTAGGCACCACTCCGAGGGCCAGCTCTTGGCAATCGGCGTCAACACCTCTAACAGCAACTGGGCCTCAGCCTTGGTCTGCGCGTCACCGGTGTGGGTCTCGTCCACCCACTCGGCACAGCGCAACAACAAGGCCAACGCGCCCTCGGCGTAGCTCTTTTGGGCCAACAACATGCGCTTGATGTCAGCGTGCTGAATCAAGGGCACTTGTGGCGATGCGGGGTCATTGCCCGCCGCGCCTTGCAAGCGCCCTTGTGGGCGCTGGCGCGCATAGTCCAAGCTGGCATCAAAGCCCGCCAGACCGAGCATGGTGGCAGCCATACCCACACCAATGCGGGCCTCGTTCATCATGTGGAACATGCAAGCCAAACCTTGGCCTGGCGCACCGACGCGGTAGCCAATCGCCCCGGCTTGCCCCGCCACCGGAAACTTGCCTTCACCAAAGTTCAACAGCGTGTTGGTTGTGCCGCGCCAACCGCATTTGTGGTTGAGTCCAGCAAGTGCGACGTCGTTGCGCTCCCCCGTGAGCTCGCCGTCCGCACCCACCATTTTCTTGGGCACGATGAACAGCGAGATGCCCTTGACGCCAGGCACCAATTGGCCACTTTCGTCCGGTATTTTGGCTAACACCAAATGCACAATGTTGCCGCTGAGCTCGTGCTCACCCGCAGAAATCCACATCTTGTTGCCGCGCAAGCGATAGCGCGGCCCCAGGGGGTCTGATTCGTAGTCGTCACCATCGGGCTGAGCGCGGGTAACGATGTCCGAGAGGCTTGAGCCAGCTTGAGGCTCAGACAAACACATGGTGCCAGACCACTCGCCGCTGAACTCACGGCTCGCAAACACCTCGCGTTGTTTGGGTGTGCCGTGGGCCATCAGCAAATTGGCATTGCCTGTGGTCAACAACCCTGAGCCAATGCTCACTGAGGCATGCGCAAAAAACGCATTGGCCGCGGCCTCAACCACATAAGGCAATTGCATGCCGCCCCACTCGTAATCTTGGGCTGCACTCAACATGCCGCTCTCGGCATAAGCGCGCTGTGCGTCGTGCGTGGCTTGTGGCAACACCACTTTTTCGCCATCGAAATGAGGCTCTTCGGTATCGACCAGCCGGTTGAAGGGTGCGAACTTTTCGCGAGCAATGCGCTCGCAGGTATCCAACACCGCGTCAAACGTCTCGCGGCTGTGGTCACTGAATCGCTCGCGCGCGTTGAGGCGCTCGACGCCTAGCCAGTCGTGCAAAAGAAAATCAAGGGTGGTGCGTAAGCTCATGTGATTCGTCCCCAGTGCCAAAGTGGCTTACAAAAAAGGGATGGGTTGGGACACCAGTCCCCAACGGCCATCCCCTTTGGGTCATGCAGAAAGACTGGGGCCACAAGTGGCCCCAATCAAGCGACATCAAAGTACTTCAAAGACGCCAGCCGCGCCCATGCCACCGCCGATACACATCGTGACGCAAACGCGCTTGGCACCGCGGCGCTTGCCTTCGATCAACGCGTGACCCACCAGACGCTGGCCCGACACACCGTAGGGGTGTCCCACAGCAATCGCTCCGCCGTTGACGTTGAGGCGGTCAGCCGGAATGCCCAGCGTATCGCGGCAGTACAAGACCTGCACGGCAAATGCTTCGTTTAACTCCCACAGGTCGATGTCACCGACACTCAAACCCAAGCGCTTGAGCACTTTGGGCACAGCGAAGACGGGACCAATGCCCATTTCATCAGGCTCACAGCCTGCGACGGCGAAGCCCAAAAACCGGCCCAGTGGCTTGAGCCCACGCTCATTGGCGACGTCCTCATTCATCACCACGCATGCACCTGCACCGTCTGAGAACTGGCTGGCGTTACCTGCAGAGATCAAACCGCCTGGCAGGGCAGAGCGAATGCCGCTGATGCCCTCTTTGGTTGTGCCCTCACGGGTACCCTCGTCTTTGCTCACCGTGACCTTCTTGGTGATGAAACCCAACTTGGGGTCGGCCACGCCCATGGCGGTGGTGATGGGTGCAATCTCGTCGTCAAACAAGCCCGCAGCTTGCGCCGCACACGCCTTTTGCTGGCTGGCTGCGCCGTACTCATCCATGGCATCGCGCGTGATGCCATAGCGCTTGGCCACTTGTTCAGCGGTTTGCAACATGCTCCAGTAAATCTCGGGCTTCGCTGCATCCAAGTTGGGGTCTTTGATCATGTGCAGGTTCATTTCTTGTTGCACACAAGAAATGCTCTCCACACCACCGGCCACATACACATCGCCTTCGCCAGCGATCACGCGCTGCGCGGCCAATGCAATGGTCTGCAAACCAGACGAGCAAAACCGGTTCACGGTCATGCCCGAGGTGGTGATGGGGCAACCCGCTGCCAAAGCAATTTGGCGCGCGATGTTCATACCCGTGGCGCCTTCGGGGTTGGCGCATCCCATGATGACGTCATCAACCTCAGAGGCGTCGATGCCAGCGCGCGAAATCGCGTGCTTAACGGCATGGCCGCCCAAGGTTGCGCCATGGGTCATGTTGAATGCACCTTTCCAACTCTTGGCGAGTGGGGTGCGAGCAGTCGAAACAATAACGGCTGATGTCATTTGTGTTCTCCGTAGCGGCGCAGCCCTTGGGCATGCGCCTGATTAATCGTGTGCAGTTCAGAGTTGTCCGGTGAAGTTTTTGCCCTCGGCCACCAAACGCGCGAGCAATGGCGCGGGCTGCCAGAACTTGGCATCGTCAGCGGGGTTGCTCGCAAAACGCTGCATGGCCTGAACCACGTTGAACAAACCCACCTCGTCGGCATAGCGCATGGGGCCGCCGCGCCAGAATGGGAAGCCATAGCCAGTGAGGTAGACCATGTCAATGTCGCTGGCCTTGCTGGCAATGCCCTCTTCGAGAATATGGGCGGCTTCGTTCACCAAGGCAAACACCAAGCGCTGAACGATCTCCTCGTCGCTGATTTTGCGCTGGGCCACGCCGATGTCTTTGCGGTGCTTTTCAAGCATCTCGGCCACCACGGGGCTAGGGATGGGCTTGCGCTGGCCGGGCAGGTAGTCGTACCAACCGGCGCTGGTCTTTTGACCATAGCGACCCAATTCACACAGGCGGTCGGCTGATTGGCTGTAGGTGATATCTGGTTTCTCGACGTAACGGCGCTTGCGAATCGCCCAACCGATGTCGTTGCCCGCCAAGTCGCCCATGCGGAATGGGCCCATGGCGAAACCAAACTTCTCGACCGCGCGGTCGATTTGCTCTGGGCTAGCGCCCTCGTCCAACATAAAGCCGGCTTGGCGGCTGTACTGCTCGATCATGCGGTTGCCGATGAAGCCATCGCAAACGCCAGAGACCACCGTGGTCTTCTTGATCTTCTTGCCGATCGCCATGACGGTGGCCATGACATCTTTGGCAGTTTTTTCGCCGCGCACGACCTCTAGCAGCTTCATCACGTTGGCTGGGCTAAAGAAGTGCATGCCCACGACGTCTTCTGGGCGCTTGGTGAAAGCCGCAATCTTGTTGACGTCGAGCGTTGATGTGTTGGAGGCCAAGATGGCACCGGGCTTCATCACCGCATCCAGCTGTTTGAAAACAGCCTCTTTGACGCCCAACTCTTCGAACACGGCCTCGATCACCAAATCGGCATCTTTCAAGTCTGCGTAGTCAAGCGTGGTCGACAACAACGCCATGGTGGCATCGTATTTCTCTTGCTTGAGCTTGCCCTTTTTGACGCGGGCTTCGTAGTTGCTGCGGATGGTGGCCACACCACGATCCAAGGCCTCTTGCTTCATCTCGAGGATGGTCACAGGGATGCCTGCGTTCAAGAAATTCATCGAAATGCCGCCACCCATGGTGCCAGCACCAATCACTGCGACCTTTTTGATGTCGCGCTTGGGCGTGTCGCTGGGGATGTCTGCAATCTTGCTGGTGGCACGATCGGCCATGAAAATGTGGCGCAATGAACGGCTCTCGGGCGTCAACATCAGGTTGACGAAGATTTCGCGCTCGTTGGCAACACCTTGGTCGAATTTCATCTTGGTGCCAGCCTCGACGGCATCGACACATTTGGCGGGTGCGGGCAGGTTCTTGGCCATGCCTTTGGCCATGTTGCGTGCGAACTGAAAGTACGCGTCGCCAAGCGGGTGCTTGTTGGGCAGGTTGCGAACCAAAGGCATAGGGCGCACATCAGCGACTTTTTGGGCAAACGCGATGGCATCGGCCATCAAAGACTCGGCCGAGCCAGCCATTTGATCAAACAACTTTTGACCCGGAACGGCCGCGAGCATTTCGCTGTTCATGGCTTCGCCGCTGACGATCATGGACAAAGCGGTCTCGACGCCCAAGACGCGGGGCAGTCGCTGCGTACCACCAGCGCCGGGGATCAGACCCAGCTTGACTTCGGGCAACGCCACTTTGCAGCCAGGCGCGGCTACGCGGTAATGACAACCCAGCGCCAGCTCTAAGCCACCGCCCATGGTCACGCTGTGCATCGCTGCAATGACCGGCTTTTGAGACGCTTCGATCGCCGAGATCACCGACAACAGGTTGGGCTCTTGGTAAGCCTTGGGGCTACCGAACTCTTTGATGTCTGCGCCGCCAGAGAAGGCCTTGCCTGCCCCGGTCAAGACCACGGCCTTGACAGACGCGTCGGCCTGCGCTTGAGCCAAACCGGCCACGATGCCTTGTCGAGTGGACAAGCCCAAACCGTTGACCGGTGGGTTTTCCATGGTGATCACGGCGATGTCGCCGCGTACTTCATATTGTGCTGTCATTGGACCTCCAAATGCGCGTTTGCTGAGTCAAAACACGGTTGTACATAAAAACGAACGCTCGTTCGATAATATTCGAAAAAAGGTTCTTGATCCGCGAACCCTTTGTCACCGCAGGGACAAAATTTCACGCCACTGCCCGCTGCGGCATGGCCGTCGGCCAAAGGCAATCCGTCGCCCAATACAGCGCAACTGACGGCGATAGCCCTTTGCGCGGCAAGACCAACCCGAGCGGCGGACAATGTCACCATGACGAACACCTCCTCAAGCCAGCCACTTTGGGCGCAAACCTATTCCGACCACCACCCCGCCTTTGGTCAAGTGGTGCACCCCAGCCCCGTGCCGCAACCCGAATGGGTACTGCGCAACGACGCACTGGCGCAAGAAATGGAGCTGCCCACTGAGTGGTGGCAATCTGAGGCAGCCCTGATGCACCTCAGCGGCAACGGCTTTGACCCTGCCAACCCGCCGCACGCCACGGTGTACAGCGGCCACCAGTTTGGCGCATGGTCTGGGCAACTGGGCGACGGCAGAGCGCTTTTGCTGGGCGACTGGGGCCAAGGTGAGCAGAGGCTTGAGCTGCAGCTCAAAGGCGCTGGGCACACGCCGTTTTCTCGGATGGGGGATGGTCGGGCGGTGCTGCGCTCTAGCCTGCGCGAGTACCTGGCCAGCGAGGCCATGCACGCGCTGGGGATACCCACCACGCGTGCGCTCGCACTGGTGCGCTCGCCACTGCCGGTGCGGCGTGAGCGCGTCGAGACGGCCGCCGTTTTGACCCGCACGGCACCAACCTTTATCCGTTTTGGGCACTTTGAACACTTTGCCCACCACGACATGCACACCGAACTGCATGCGTTGATTGACCACGTGTGTCAGGCGGTGTGGCCAGACTTGGGCAGACTCGCCACACCAGACGAGCGCGTCAGCGCCATGTTGCTGCGCACCGTCGAGCGCAGCGCTGACTTGGTTGCCGCTTGGCAATGCAGTGGTTTTTGCCACGGTGTGCTCAACACCGACAACATGAGCATCATGGGTCTGACCTTGGACTACGGGCCGTTTCAGTGGTTGGACGCGCACATCACTGACCACATCTGTAACCACTCTGACACCTTCGGTCGCTATGCGTTTGATCGGCAGCCCAGCATCGTGTATTGGAACCTGCAAGCCTTGGCTGTGGCCTTGCGTGCTGCCGTCGACGACGAGTCGGTGCTGGTGCAAGCGTTGAATGCGTTTGGGCCCCGCTTTGCACAATCGTGGCGCCGGGACATGGCCGCCAAAGTGGGCTTACCCAGCGAAGACGCGGCCACCCGCCAGCTGATCAGCGACTGGGTACAAGCCTTGGCCCAAAGCAAGGCCGACCACACGCGCACGCACCGCCGACTGAGCGAAGCCCTGTCTCGGGCCCCAACGTGGGACGCATTGCGCCAGCCGCCCGCCACCTTGCAAGCCGAGTTCAGCGATGCCTCAGCGCTAGAAAAATGGTGGCCGCAAGCGCTTGAATTGTGGCAACGCGCAGCCCCCACACCGCAGACCATCGGCGCCGATTTGCTGCGCACCAACCCCAAATATGTGTTGCGCAATCACATGGCCCAAGAAGCCATTGAGGCCGCCGAAAATGGCGACCACCGCCCCGCGCAGCGCTTGCTGGAGGTCATCACAAGGCCCTTTGACGAGCACCCCAGCCACGAAAATTGGGCTTACCAAGTCCCTGCTTGGGCGCAGTCTTTGAGCATCAGTTGTTCGTCTTGAACGCAGCCACGGCGCACGCCGAGCCGAGCGCCAGGCCCCACAGCGGGCTGGCACACACCTGAGCCTTATTGCTTTTTGCCCAGCCAGCGCACAACGTGGGCGTCACCCGTGTGGCCTGGACCCTCACTCAGCGCCACCACACCCGACCAGCCCAGCTCTTCTTGCATGGCTGGACCCCAGTCGCTGCGCAACATGTCCAACGGGTAAAGCCAATCGGGGTTCTTGGGCCCGCCACTTGAGTAGGCCAATTGCTCGGGCGCAAACGCCTCTAACAACAAGTACCCACCGGGCCTGAGGGCTTGCACAGCTGCAGCGTGCACCTGCTGGCGCAAGCCAGGCGGGAGGTGCACGTAGGTCAGCACCACGGCATCGACAGATTGCGCTTGGGGCGCCCAGTCAGCAAAGTCAACGTGCATGGTCTCTATCGTGACGCCGCGCTCTTGGGCCAGCGCCTGTGCCTTGCTCAGGCCAACTGCAGAGCCATCGGTAGACACCACGTGGTGGCCCTGCTCTGCCAGCCAAACCCCGTTGCGGCCCTCGCCATCACCCGGCACCAAAACCTGCGACCCAGGTGCAAAAACAGCCGCTTGCTCGGCCAAAAACGCGTTGGGCGCTTTGCCATATTTGTATTGTTCAGAAGAAAATTGTTGGTCCCACATATTCATGCCGCCGATTGTAGCCATGGGCCTCAGAGTCACTGGGGTTATCGCGGGGCGCTATAGTCCGCATATGGATATTTCTCACCTCGACCACTTGGTGCTGACGGTGCGCGACATGCAGCGCAGCATTGACTTCTACACCCAAGTCTTGGGCATGAAGCAGGTCACGTTCGGTGAAGGGCGCCACGCCCTCAGCTTTGGCCAACAAAAAATCAATTTGCACCTCGCAGGGCGGGAATTTGAACCCAAGGCAGAGCACCCCACGCCGGGCAGCGCCGACCTTTGCTTTGTGACACAAGTGCCCATCGCCGAGGTGGTCGCGCACTGCGAAGAGCAAGGCGCAGCCATCATCGAAGGGCCAGTGCAACGCACTGGGGCGACCCACACCCTGCTGTCGGTGTACCTGCGCGACCCAGACCGAAACCTCATTGAAATCTCTAACCACCTCACCCCACATGAACAAAACTGACGCTGAATGGCAAGCCCTGCTGAAGGATAAAAACGCCGAACCCGTTGCGTTTCAAGTGACCCGCCAAGCCGCGACCGAGCGCCCCTTCACCGGCAAATACGAACAAGTTTGGGACGCGGGCACCTACCGCTGCATCTGCTGCGATGCGCAATTGTTTGAGTCCGACACCAAGTTCGACGCGGGTTGCGGTTGGCCCAGCTTTGCCCAAGCCGTGCCCGGCGCCATCAAAGAAATCACCGACCACAGCCACGGCATGGTTCGCATTGAGACGCGGTGCCAGCAATGCGACGCACACTTAGGCCATGTTTTTCCAGATGGCCCCGCGCCAACTGGTTTGCGCTATTGCATCAACTCAGCGGCGATCGAGTTAGACCCCACAGCCGACTGAATCACTCCGGGGGCGACGGCAACGCGCCCTTTGGCCATTAACCCCAGCGGGGCTCTCGCTTGACCCTGCTGCTTTGACCTCTTATCCATGCGCGTACTGCTCGATTTTTTCCCCATTGCCATTTTTGTGGCGGTCTACAAAGGCGTAGACATATACGCCGCCACCGCGGCACTGATGGTTGCTACCGTGATCCAAATGGCGCTGATCTACCGCATCGACGGCAAGCTATCGACCATGCACCGGGTCACCTTGGCACTGATATTGGCTTTTGGTGCGCTCACCTTGGTGCTACAAAACGAAACCTTCATCAAATGGAAACCCACCGTGCTCTACGTGGGCATGGCACTGGCTTTGGCCGGCGCCGTCTGGTTGGGCTCAGTCAACCCGCTGCAGCGCCTGCTAGGGACTCAACTGACGCTGCCTGCGCCCGTATGGGCAAACCTCACGTGGGCATGGGTGGGGTATTTCGCGTTTATGGGCTTGATCAACGCCTACGTGGCCTACTTCTTCACAACCGACGCCTGGGTAGACTTTAAAATCTGGGGCTACATTTTTCCGGTGGTGTTTATATTGGGCCAAGCCCTCTATATCGCTCGCCACATGAAAGGCCAAGGCGAGAACCCCAATGACCATTGAATGCAACGCTGAGCAAATCGAGCGCCGCCTGCGCGAGCGATTCACACCATCGACCCTAGAAGTCATCGACGAAAGCGCGGCACACGCAGGCCACGTCGGCGCCAACGAAACAGGTGAAGGCACGCACTTTCGGGTGCGCATCAGCTGTCAAGCGTTCAACGGCCTCACCAAGGTCAAGCAGCACCGCCTTCTGTATGATGCCCTTGACGATTTTTTTGCAGCCGGGCTGCACGCTTTGGCACTGCAAACCTCTGCTGAACAACCATAACTAAACCCTGATAGCCGCGGCACGCGATTGCGCTGACCAAGCGCCTGTGTTGCCCTCCCCTGTTAGTTTGAACACCTCAACCACACTCAACCATGAAACACAAATTAGCCATTCTTAGCTTCGCTATCGCCTCTGCAGCGTCCGCCCAAAACCTAGCCATCGTGAACGGCAAAGCCATCCCGTCCAGTCGTGTCGCGGCCATGGAAAGCCAAATCACAGCCAGCGGTCAGCCCATCACTGAGCAAGTCAAAAAGCAGATTCGCGAAGAGCTCATCAACCGCGAAATCTTTGCGCAAGAAGCCGTCGCACGCGGTCTGCACACCACCGCCGACTTTCAACAGCAACTCGAGCTCGCTCGCTCTACCGTGCTGATCCGCGCACTGATTCTTGACGAGCAAGCCAAAAACCCCATTGGTGACGAACAAGCCAAGGCCGAATACGACCGCATCACGGCTGAGATGAACCAAAAAGAGTATCAAACGGCTCACATCTTGGTCGCTGATGAAGCCAAGGCCAAAAAGCTCATTGCTGAACTAGAGGCCGGCGCCGACTTCGCCAAGCTCGCCGAAGAGCACTCACAAGACCCAGGCTCTGGCGCCAACGGCGGCGAGTTGGGCTGGGCAGGTGTTGACGCCTTTGTGCCCGAGTTCACCCAGGCCATGATCAGCCTCGAAAAAGGCGCCACCACAAAAGAGCCCGTGAAGAGCCAATTTGGCTGGCACATCATCCGCTTGCTCGACACCCGCCAAAGCGCGCTGCCACCCTTTGCCGACGTGCGCGAGCAAATCGTCAAAAGCCTGCGCGAGCGCCAATTTGCCGCTCTGCAAGGCAAGCTGCGCGAAGCCGCCCGCGTCGAATAAGCCGCCACGCAACCCCACGCGGCCACAAAAAAAGCACCCTTGGGGTGCTTTTTTCTTGTGGGCTTTGGCTTTATTCGGACTGCTGAGGCACAGTCCGTAAGGGTTGCACAGCGCTTAGGTCGACTGCTTCATGGCAGTCACCTCGATTTCGATCTTCATGCGCGCATCGAGCAACTGGGCTGACAACACCATAGCGGCAGGTCGAACATCGCCAAAGTACTTTTGCAAGACCGGCCAGCACGCTTCAAAATCATCGCCGTTTGGCAGCACGTATGTCACCCTGACAGCGTCTGCAAGGCTAGAGCCCGCCTGCCGCAACGCGTGGTCGATGTTCTTGAGGCACTGCTCGGCTTGAGCGGCAACATCGTCCTCGATGGTCATGGTTTCGTAGTTGAAACCCGTTGTACCCGAGACAAAAACAAAAGGCCCTTGTGCGACCGCGCGCGAGTATCCGATTTGGGCTTCAAAAGGTGAGCCAGAGCTGATGAGTTGACGGTTCATGTTGTTGAGGTGAAAACGGTAAATGGTGAATGCTCGTGAGGGCCTGGGTCAAACCCACCAGCGAGCCTAAGCGGCGCGAATCACTCGCTCAACCGCAGCGCGCGATGATACCCGAATGGCGCTGTGACAAGCCGCGAACTGGCAACCGTCTGCGTCTCAGTCGTGGCGCCGGACAGCTTCGTCGAGGGTGCCTATGGTCTTGGCGTTGCGCCCTCTCGCACACGCCATCAAAACCGTGACCATCCACCCAGCAAGCCCAAACCGAGCAGCAGCAGGGGTTGGTGCAGCATGTAGATCGACAGGCTGTGGCGGCCGACCCAAGCCAGCGTGGCTGAGCCTTTAGCCCCCATGCCCCCCTGCCCTGTTTCTGCGACGGTGGGCAGCGGCGATGGCATTTGAGCGATTTGGCCCGCAGGTTGGTCTGAAGGCTGCTTTGCGGCGGGCTTGTTGCCCACGTCTGCTGCGGGCCGAGCGGCAAGCGCCGTGCCCCAGCGCCACAGGCCAAAGGCCAGCCCCGCGCACATGACCCCTAGCCATGGCGCGAGTGGCACGTAGTCTTCGGTCACGGGCTTGGCGCTGACCCAACCCAACCAGTTGAGCCACGGGGTGTTGAGCAGTGCTTGCACCGATTCGCCGCCCCATGCCGATAGGGCTGCGGGCACCCACCAAGCCGAGCCCCATATGACGCCGCCAATACCTGCGATCAGCCACCACCGTGGCCGCTGAATCAACACCCAACGGCTCAAAAGCGCCATGGCGGCAACGCCATGCAGCACCCCAAAATAAATCCACGATTGCGGAAATATCGCCGCACTGGCGATGCTGACCAACGCGGCGCAGCCTGCAATCTGCAACCACCGCCGCCAAAAGCCCGCACGGCTTTGTTGTCCTCTCACGGCCAATACCTGCGACACGCCAGCAGTCCACACAAACAAGCCCACGATGGCGGCGCGCTGGGTGGTCCACCAGGGGTCACCCAACATGTCAAAGTCTGTGAAGCCCAGCCAGTCCAAGTCAAAGCAGAGGTGGTAGCCCACCATCCACACCACGGCGAGGCCTCGCAACTGGTCGACCCAAGGGGTGCGCTGCGCCTGAGTCACAGGCGC
>CBFIFT010000008.1:0-1556 GCA_965661935.1 Burkholderiaceae bacterium
CAAACCAGCAGACTTGCAATACCTTGTGCCCTCGCATTTGCCCATCGAGGGCCATCGCCACTTTCACTCAAGTTACCTCCAAATCCTAGTGGAGGGCGGGCTGGTGTTTGGACTGCTAACTGTTGTGGCGGTGCTGTATGTGTGGCGAAAGACCATCCTACAACTCTATGCTCGGCGGCCTACCGAAGCCGTGACTGCGGCCACAGTTTGGGGCTGCTACGCGTTATCAGGAGTCACAGGTGAGGCCCTGATGTACGGCGCAACAACGGCCTTTTTTGCAATCGCGACATCGCTCACATGGGCATGGGCTTCCAAGGCATCTGTCGCTGTAGATAGCGTGACCATGGATGCAGGTGGAGCGCCTAGTCCATGACGCAACGCTCGCCGAGCCCCATCATCGAGTCGCCATTGGAGTGGGTGGCCTTGAGGCTGTATTCAACCGCCATGTGGCTGGCGCAGCCCCTCTTGCTGTTGAAGCTTTGGTGGCGAGGCCGCCAGCAGCCTTTGTATCGCGCGCGGTTGGTTGAGCGCTTCGGGTTTTACCAACCGTCTGCATCCACTTTGGAAACACGCATATGGGTTCACACGGTATCTTTAGGGGAGACTCTGGCAATCTCCACACTGATCCGTCAATTGAGGCGCCAGTGGCCAGGCGTGCGTTTTGTTTTCACGCACAGCACGGCGACAGGCATGGCGGCTGGAGCGGCCATGCTCGAAAATGGTGACGTTCAGGTTTGGGCGCCTTGGGACACCCCGGGTGCTGTCGCGCGTTTTCTCCGATCGCACGAGCCGAAGTTGGCGTTGGTCATGGAGACCGAAGTGTGGCCAGGGTGGCTGTACCAATGTGAGCAACGCGGGGTTCCCGTTTGCCTGATCAACGGCCGCCTATCTGAGCGCTCCATGAATAAATCACTTAGGCTATCGTGGCTGTCTAGGCCAGCATTTGCCCGTATTTCTGATGTGCTGGCACAGTCGGCAGCAGATGAGCGGCGGTTTCGGAAGGTGGGCGCTCAGTCAGTTCAAGCCCTTGGCAACCTCAAGTTTGATGTCGAGATTGCCGCCGCACCATTGGGCACAGCAAGCCAATGGCGCCTGCGGCTGAAGAAGCCGCTGGTGACGCTCGCCAGCGCACGTGAGGGTGAAGAGGCACTGTGGTTGCAAGCCTGGCTAAACCTGAGGCGAGACAGCCAGCACATGGACGTCAATTGGCTCGTTGTGCCGCGACACCCAGAGCGATTTGGCGCAGTACAAGCCTTGCTTGAGAGTGCTGGGCTTGACGTAGGTTTGCGAAGCGATTGGGGAGAGTCGGGTCCGAGCAGTCATGACCAGTGTGACATTTGGCTGGGTAACTCAATGGGTGAAATGCCGCTCTACCTTGGCCTGTCAGATGTGGTGCTCATGGGTGGCAGTTTCGCTCCACTTGGCAGCCAGAACTTCATAGAAGCAGCGGCATGCGGTGCGGCCGTGGTCGTTGGTCCAAGCGTGTTTAATTTTGCCGAGGCTGCTCAATCGATCAAAGAGGCGGGTGGTCTCGTTCAAGTCCAAACAATGACTGA
>CBFIFT010000008.1:1566-31372 GCA_965661935.1 Burkholderiaceae bacterium
GCAAGGAGTCGATGGCAGCAAAGGCCTCGGGTGTTTTACAAGGGCAAAAGGGCGCGACGCACCGCACGTTGGCTGCTTTGGCCCAGCACCGTGAACGTTTGGGGTACTCACCAAGTCAAGCATGACGAACGCATAGAACCGAAAAAGCCCCGCAACAGCGGGGCTTTCACATTGGTTGTTTCCACCAAAACCAATTACTTTGTCAGTGCACTCAAGGCTTCAAGTTGGGCGCTACTCAAGGTGCCTGCGGCTTGATGTAGCTTTAGCTGACCCAGCAACACGTCATAGCGCGCCTTCGTCAAACCAAAACGCGTTTGGTACAGCTGAGATTGCGCGGCGAGGACATCTGCGTTGATGCGCACACCCACGGCATATCCAGTTTGGTTCGCTTCTAGCGCGCTCTGACTCGAAGCCACGGCGGCTTGCAAGGCCTGAATCTGAGCGCGTCCGCTCTCAATCCCGTAATACGCGGCTCTGACACCCTGCGCCACAGTGCGTTTGGCTTGATCGAGCTGATCCGCCGATTGGCTGGCAGTGGCAACCGCAGACTTCACTTGGTTCTGGACCGCATAGCCAGCAAAGATCGGCATTTCTAAACTCAGTTTCAGCTGATTGATCGCACAGCCACTAGAGGGGGAGACACAGCCTGAGTCTGTGTAGGGTTTAGAGTAGGCATACGAAGCAGTGACCAAAGGCATGTGCCCGGCCTGCGCCTGATCAACTGCTAACTCAGCGGACGCTTTGGCAATCTTGGCCAACTTGACCTGGGGGTTGTTTTGCAGCGCTTGGGCGATCCAAGCTGTGACGTTGGCTGGACTGAGAGGCGGCAATGCGCGCTCTGCATCGATGTCATCAGCGCTCACACCAGGGCGGCCGACCAACTGTTCCATGGCCAATTGTTGAACCTTGACTTGGTTGAGCGCAGCAATCTCTTCGGCTGCGATGCGATCAAACTGAGCTTGAGCTTCTCGGGTGTCTGTGATGGTTGAGGTGCCCACTTCAAAATTGCGTTTGGCCCGCTCTAACTGGGCAGCTACGGCTTCTTTGGCTGCTCGGACACTGGCGACTTGTGCCTGCGCGGTGAGCAAGCCGAAGTAGCCCTCCGCGACGCGAATCGTGAGCTCTTGCTCAGCGGCGGCGAGTTGGGCCTCAGCGACCTCGTTGCCTAACGATGCGCGCTGAGCGGCCTTGCTCGCGGAGCGGTTGAACAGCGATTGGGTCGCAATCACACCAAGAGATTGGCTATTGGAGGTGCCGAACGATTCAACTCTGGTGTTCGAGGCGGAGACGGAGAGCCCAACGCTGGGCAGCAAACTCGCGCGCGCAGCATCGGCCTGGGCCTCATTGATGATGAGTTGTTGCTTGGCCGCAGCATAAGCGGCGTCATAGGTTTGCGCTTGGGTGACCAACTCAGCCAGCGTCGCAGCCTGCGCAGACCATGAGAGCGCAAAAAAGGCGCCAGTCGCGATCGAAATTTTGGCCAGCTTGGAAGTGCGCAACGGATTTTTATTCATGGTTTAGGCCTGATTGATGGGGGTTCAATAACGGGGAATGGTTGGATCGACCAATTGCGACCATGCGTCAATGCCGCCAACGACGTTGACAACTTGACTGAATCCATTTTGTTGCAAGAACATGGCTACTTGCATACTGCGTCCGCCGTGATGACACAAGCAGGCGATGGGTTGACTCTTGTCAAGCTCAGCCATGCGCAGTGGGATGGTGCCCATCGAGATATGGACAAAATCGCAATTCTCGGGTGCGCTGATCTTGGCCTTTTCTAGTTCCCAAGCCTCTCGCACATCCAAAACGATAGGCTGGGCATCTGGGTTTTGCGCTTTCGCATTTTGGGCCCACTGCGCCACTTGGTTGGTTTGAATTTGCTCCATACGGTCATGACCTCAAAATTGAAATGCGGGTACGTCCGCAAAGTTAACTAAGCGGGGCGCATTCATGTCCCACAGTGCCTTGGGTTTGGCATCTGCCTGGGCGCGGTAGACAATCATTGCACTCATGATGGGCTCAGTGCCACAGATGCACAGCAGCCGTCCCTGCTCGCTCAGCAAAGGCAGCAGTTGCTCAGGAAACTCGCCGACCGAGCCACTGAGAACGATGGCGTCAAATGGGCCATAGGCCTGCGCGGTGGCGGGGTTTGAGCCGTCGCCCGTGATGACTTTGACGTTTTCAACGCCCAAGCCCTTCAGTGTGGTTTCAGCGGTCTTGGCAAGCTCTTCATCGATTTCGATGCTCACCACTTGACGTGCGTGCCTAGCTATCAATGCGCTCGAATAGCCAGAGCCCGTGCCGATTTCGAGCACGTTCTCAGACCCAGTTAGCTGCAAGTCATGGAACAAACGTGCCTCGAGCTTGGGTGAAAGCACGGCAGCACCATTCTCATTTAACGGAACGTCGGCGTCGCTGTAGGCCAATGCCCGCAAGTGAGGGGGGATGAAGCTTGCACGCGGCACACAGGACAGCGTTTCCAAGACCTCGGATCTGAGCACGTTCCAGGGGCGGATTTGTTGCTCGATCATGTTGAATAGGGCGACATTTTGAGACATTTAGGTACTCCGGGGTGTATGGTAACCGAATTGGCTTTATTCTACTCGGACGCTGGGTTTTAGGTGGGCTACACAGCCTTCTTGGCCCCAAGGCGCTTGACCCAATTGGACAAGTCGTCCAAGTAACAGTAAACGACAGGTACCACGACCAGGGTCAGCAGCGATGAGGTGATCACACCTCCAATGACGGCTTGTCCCATGGGCGCACGCTGCTCAGCCCCTTCAGAAAGCGCAAAAGCCAGCGGCACCATCCCAAAGACCATGGCCATGGTCGTCATCAAAATCGGCCTAAGCCTCACTTTGGCGGCCAACAAAAGCGCCTTTTCGCGCGGTAAACCGGGTTCACCATCAATGCCTTCGCGCGCGCGAATGGCAAAGTCAACCAACAAAATGGCATTCTTCGTCACCAAGCCCATGAGCATCACGATCCCGATGATGCTGAAAATCGACAAGGATGATTGGAAAATCAGCAGAGTCAACACCACGCCGATGAACGTGAGGGGCAGCGAGCTCATCAGTGCCAATGGTTGTAAAAAACTCTTAAATTGGCTGGCAAGAATCATGTAGATGAAGATGACAGCCAAAGCCAAGGCCTGAACTGCGTAGCCAAAGGACTCTTTCATGTTTTTAGTCGAGCCGCCAAATTCGAAAAAGTAGCCGGGTGGTAAGTCGACACTGCGCATGATTTTTTCGATGTCAGCCGAAACCTCGCCGGTGCTTCGACCAAAGCTGTTCGCATCGAAAGAGACCTGGCGGGTCAAGTGCTTGCGATTGATTTGATTGGGGCCAGTGCCTTGGCTGATTGTGGCCACATCCGATAGCCGAACTGTGGCTGGTGCTCCGTCTTCGCTGTAACCGACCAACAATGGCAGGCGAGCCAATTGTTCGGCGTCCACGCGATCTTGAGCCGCCAGTCGAACTTGAACGTCATAGGCCTCACCATCAGTCGCTTGCCAGCTGCCTGCACTTCGTCCAGCAACATAGGTGCGAAGGGTTGAAGCGATTGAGTTGGTGCTCAGACCCAGTTCAGCCGCGCGTTCGGTGTTGACCCAGATGTCGAGCGTTGGCTTGTTTGGCTTCAAGCTCGAATCCAAGTCGACCAAGCCTGGGATCGTGCGCAGTTTGGGCATGATTTGCTCACTCAAGCGCTGCAATTCGTTGAGGTCTGAGCCTTGCAAAGAAAACGCAATCTGCTTGTTGCCCTGAACCGAATCCATCAGTCCAACGTGCGTCACGCTGATGCCCGCTACAGAGCGCAGTCGCTCGCGAAGGATCGCAGACATTTGGTCCACGCTGCCAGAGCGCTCCGAGCGATCCACCAAGCGCACGTAGAGGCTGGCGTAGATTTTGCCCTGAGAGACGCCGGCATTGATGGTCGTCAGGGTGTATTCCACTTCCGGGAACTCACGCACAATCGCCTCAACCTGTTTAGCCTTTTGCTCGGTGACCTCAATGGAGCTCCCGACGGGAGTATAGAAGCTGATTCGGGTTTCAGAGTAGTCGGCCTTAGGTACAAATTCAGAGCCAAGTAAAGGGGTCATGAAGGCCGCGCCAACCATACTCATCACCGCTACAAAAAGGGTGATGAGTTTGTGCTGCAGTGACCACCCTAGGAGGCTTTGATAGCCTTGGGTGATGCCTTCTTGTAACTGATCAAATGCATGGGTGACGCGCCCGATGGTCTTGTTGTAGAAGGTGTCTGTCTTGAAGGTTTTGCCATGTTCCTTGATAGCAGGATCATGCCAAATGCTCGATAGCATAGGATCAAGTGTGAAGCTCACAAACATCGAGATCAACACCGCAATCACCATGGTGATGCCGAATTGATGGAAGAACTTGCCAATGATGCCGCCCATGAATCCGATGGGGAAAAAGACCGCCACGATAGACATGGTGGTTGCAAAGACCGCAAGACCGATTTCTTTGGTGCCGTCCATCGCAGCTTGGTAAGGCGCCTTACCCATCTGTGCATGCCGCACAATGTTTTCTCGCACCACAATGGCATCGTCAATCAACAGCCCGATGCACAGCGACAGCGCCATCAAGGTCACCATGTTGATGGTGAAACCGAACGCATACATGAACAAAAACGTACCGATCACTGCAATCGGCAGCGTGAGCCCCGTGATAACGGTCGATCGCCAAGAGTTGAGAAACAAAAACACAATGCCGATGGTTAACAGCGCGCCTTCGATCAGGGTGCTGCGAACGTTTTTCACGGATACACGGATGGGCCTAGACGTATCGCCAATGGCTTCCAGGCGCACGCCCGGTGGCGTTTCCTGTGCCAGCGAATCCAGCGCGCGATTCAGGCCATCGACCACCGCAATGGTGTTCTCGTCTTGGGACTTGCGCACTTCCATCAGCAAGGTTCGCTGGCCGTTATAGAGCGCCAAAGTCTCGGGGGAGTTGCCGCCATCTCTGACGGTCGCGACTTGCTCCAAATAAATTGGATTTCCGGCCCGTTGAGCAACGACGATGCGACCAAAGTCCGCGGTTTGAGCCTTGCTGGCCTTCACTTGGATGACTTGCTCACGCTCTTGAGACTGCAAGGTGCCAACCGGTAAGTCTTGTGACTCGGCCTTGATGGCGGACCAGACTTGGTTGGGGGTGACGCCAAGCGCATCCAGGTTGTTGGGATCGATTTCAATGTTGATCGTGCGTTCTGTCCCTGAGACGATGCTCACCGAACCCACACCCTGCACGTTCTCAAGGCGTTTACTGAGCGTTTGCTTGGCCCAATCTGTCAACTCCACAGGTGACGGGGTCTCGCCCAGCTCTGAGTCTGGAACCACCGCCAAATACCAAATGGGTCGGCTGGACGGATCAAACCTGAGTACCGCAGGCTCAGTGGCGTCGTCGGGTAAAAATGCTTTGATAGACGCGATTTTTTCACGCACATCGTCAGCTGCGCGCTTGCCTTCTACGTCAAGGTTGAACTCAACGAATACCACCGAAGTGCCTTCATAACTCCTCGATGACAAAGCATTGATACCCGATATCGAGTTGACACCGTTTTCAATGATGCGGGTGACCTCAGACTCGACGATTTCTGGGGACGCCCCCGGATACATGGTTTGCACCACAACCACGGGGAAGTCCACATTCGGAAATTGATCAACCTGTAGGCGTTGGTACCCGAAAAGACCCAACACCACAATGGCCAACATCACCATGGTGGCAAAGACGGGGTTTTGCAGCGAAATACGCGTGAACCACATGGCGGCCCCTTAGTTGGTAGCAGAAGAAGGTGTGGCCGATTCGATCAATCGAACGCTGGTGCCTGCTGCTATCGCGCCTGCCGAGGCTCGCAACACGACGTCTTGGGCCTGTAGCCCCGACACAATGGCGTACGCGTCGTCACCGATGCGCCCATCTGCAACCACCTCGACGGGCACGTGCCGAATCTGGCCACTTGCGACAACTTGGACATAGGGCTCGGGTTTTTCGTTGCGCAGTGCCGTGCTAGGTACGGCTAGGCCTTGCGCGCGATTGATCTCAAGCGTGCCTTGCGCGAACACACCGGGGCGGGTGCGGGCGGAGTCGGGCAGGCTGAAGTACAAGGTCAGGCTGCGCGTGGCAGGGCTCATGCTTGGGTTGATTCGGACCAATTTCGCCTCAACGGCTTGCGCGTTGCCATCTAAATGGAGGCGGGCCGTTTGCCCTAGAGCTATGTTGGCTAGTTGTTGGGCAGACGCTTGTGCTTCAATTTCCAGTGCGCTGGGGTCTACGAGTTCAATGACTGGGGCGTTGACACCGACGCGGTCGCCCGCACGAACCCATGTGCGCGCAACCTGCGCAGCAAATGGCGCGCGGATGTTGGCGTCTTTGAGCGCTTGTTGGGCCAGGCGCACATTGGCCTGTGCAGCTTTGGCTTGAGCTTGCGCTGCCAGCCAACTGTCTTGGGATGCTTGGGCCGCAACGTTGGAAATGAAGCCTTGTTTGACCAAAGCCTCGTTGCTGTCCCACTGGCGCTTGGCAATGGCGGCTTGAGCTTGGGCACTGCGCCACTGTTGTTCGGCCAATTCCAAGCGCTGCTGCAAATCGACGGGGTCTAAAGTTGCCAGCAATTGGCCTGCTTTGACGGTGTCGCCCGCTTGCACCATCACGGTCTCGACGGTTGCGGCTACAGGGGCCTTCAACGTTGCGTTTTGTGTGGCTTTGACGCTACCAGTGACGCGAATAGATTGAACGATCTCGCGTTGCGCGACCTCATAGGTATCGCTGCTCATGAGTTCAAAAGTAGGCGCGATCATCTGCGCTTGCGCTGCGCGCGCGGCTTCTTCTTGCTTGACGGCTCTCTGCTTGAGCGCTCGAGCCACGCCAAAGGCCAATCCAATGACGACCAACAACAACGCGAGCCATTTAAAGATTTTCAAGGTTGTTCTCCGTAGGGTGATGCAGGCCGCTGACGAGGAGTTGGGCCATATTGGAAATGAGTTGTTCTGGGTCTTGGTTTGCAGGCAAAACCATAGAGCGTGCGATGGTGTCATGGTGGGTCATCGCCAGCAAAAGCAGTGGTGCCATCGCTAGATTCTTGACGGTTTCCAAGTCAACACTGCGAAATTCTTTGCGCCGGACGCCTCGCTCAAGAATAGAGTGCAATATGTCACGGCCAGGCTGGATGACGGTCTGCTCGTAATACTCGGCAACATCTGGAATGTGCCGCGCCTCTTGTATGAAGATGCGACTGATGGCGGCTGCCGGGGTGCTGCCCGTATCGCGCCACCACTGCAACATCAGGGCTTCTAGTAATTCGCCGGTAGGGCCTTCTGCAGTGTTAACCAATTCGCGCCATGTGGTTAAGCGAGGGCCAAGGTAGGCGTGCACAACGGCCTTGAACAGCTCATTTTTGCTGGCGAAGTAGCGAAAAACCGTACCCTTGGACACCTGCGCCGCGCTGGCGACGTCTTCCATGCGCGCCGAGTTGAAGCCTGCCTCAGCAAACACGCTGAGCGCCGCGATGACGATTTCGCCGGGACGATCGTCCTTGCGCCGCTGTCGCTTGGGTTGGGGGTCGGGGGGCTGTGTGCTCATAATGACTTTGCGGTCATTAGTGTAGAGCACTTTCAAAGCTGCGTGTTATTCACTTCGCGCCCATTGCGAAGTGCGAGTCCCACGGGCCCCGACGATCGCTACAAAGCAGGTGTCGGGGCGCTCATGTTGCGCTTTAGAAAAATGCTTGAAGCCCCGTCTGCGCCCGACCCAAAATCAATGCGTGCACGTCGTGAGTGCCCTCGTAGGTGTTGACGGTTTCCAGATTGATCATGTGCCGAATGACGTGGTATTCGTCGTGAATGCCGTTGCCGCCGTGCATGTCCCGCGCCTGTCTGGCGATGTCTAGTGCCTTGCCACAACTGTTTCGCTTGATCAAACTGATCATTTCTGGCTCGACTTGGTTGTCATCCATCAATCGGCCAACGCGCAAACAAGCTTGTAGGCCGATGGTGATCTCGGTTTGCATATCGGCGAGCTTTTTTTGCACCAATTGTGTTTGAGCCAACGGGCGGCCAAATTGGACGCGATCCAATGTGTATTGGCGCGCACGCGTCCAGCAGTCCTCCGCGGCGCCCAAAGCGCCCCATGCGATGCCGAATCGAGCCTTGTTGAGGCAACCAAATGGCCCTTTGAGGCCTTCGACATTGGGCAACAACTGCGACTCAGGTACGAAGACGTCATCCATCACAATCTCGCCGGTGATAGATGCGCGCAGGCTCATCTTCCCTTCGATCTTGGGTGCGCTAAGCCCTTTCATGCCTTTTTCAAGAATGAAGCCACGAATGGCGCTTTGTCCTTCGCCTTCGGTGGCGAGCTTGGCCCAAACCACAAAGACATCTGCAATCGGTGAGTTGGTAATCCACATCTTGGCGCCACGCAAAATGTACCCGCCGTCGACGGGCGTGGCCTTGGTCACCATGCTGCCGGGGTCTGATCCGTGGTTGGGCTCGGTCAAGCCAAAGCAGCCCACCCATTCACCCGTGGCCAATTTAGGCAGGTATTTTTGCCTTTGCTCTTCTGAGCCATACGCATGAATCGGGTACATCACCAACGAACTCTGCACGCTCATGGCGCTGCGGTAGCCGCTGTCCACTCGTTCGACTTCGCGTGCAACCAGTCCGTAACTCACATAGTTCAAGCCAGCGCAACCGTAGCCTTCGATCGTGCAACCCAACAAGCCCATCGCGCCAAATTCACTCATGATTTCGCGGTCAAAGTGCTCGTTGCGGGCCGCATTCAAGACGCGCGTTTGCAAGCGCTCTTGGCAAAACTGGTGCGCCGCCTCAGAGATGGCTCGCTCGTCATCGGTGAGTTGCTGAGTAAACAGAAAGGGGTCTTGCCATTGAAAAGCGCTCGCCATGAATGTCTCCAATTGAAATCGTTAAGGCTTGGATTGTTGCGGGTATATGAATATGTGTCTAATATCAATTGTTTATTGATTAATAGTTTTAAGGTATCAATGGAAATTCGACATCTTCGCTACTTCGTGTGCCTGGCCGAGGAACTTCATTTCGGCCGCGCGGCGCGTCGCCTCGCCATCAGCCAGCCGCCCCTGAGCGTCGCGATCCAACAACTTGAGGAGTATGTCGGTGCTCGGTTGCTAACCCGCAGCAGCCGAAGCGTCGCCCTCACGGCTGCTGGTGAGGCCTTGTTGCCGAAGGCGCGGGTGCTGTTGAACGAGCTTACCCTTGCCATGGAGCATGCCCAGGCGGTCGGGCATGGCCGTCTGGGCCGCTTGCGCATGGGTATGGTCGGCACCATGGTGTTTTGTGGCTTGCCCGAGGTTGTTGCTGATTTTGAATCCGCCCACCCCGGTGTGCAGTTGAGCCTGAGCGAGATGAGTTCTGCAGCCCAGATCGCAGCGGTGCGAGCGGGGGAGCTGGACTTAGGTCTGGTGCACGCCATGCGTGAACCAGAGGGCCTTAGGACCCAGCGCGTGTATTCGCAATCGCTTTGGGTGTGTTTGCGGTCTCAAAGCCCGTGGGCGAACCTGGAGCAGGTAGATTTGGACCAATTGGGGCAAGAAAAATTGATGCTCGTTTCGCGCGAGGTGTCGCCCGATTACCACGATGCGGTGCTGGACGTTTGCGCGTCATTGCGTTGGCGCCCCCGCAGTGTGCATGGTCTGCAGCATTGGCTGAGTGTGGTGGCCCTGGTGGCGCAGGGCTCGGGCGTGGGCTTGGCGCCCGAGGCGCTGGCCCGCGCAGGATTGCCGGGCGTGGTGATGCGACCCGTGCTTCAGGCCTTACCAAGGTATGACACGTATGCGGTTTGGCGTGAAGGCCAAGACCACGCCGCATTGGAGGCCTTCGTGCGCGCCTTGCCATCTGTTTCTCAAAGCGCTGTTTAATGGCGTGAGTCAATCAGTAGCGGCATGCGGCACGAATATGGAGGCTGAGAAATGGAGCGATTCATCACGCTTGGAGGAGGGTGTTTCTGGTGCGTTGAGGCCGCGTTCCTGCGACTCAAGGGGGTCACCGCGGTCCAATCAGGCTATGCCAACGGTCATGTGCCCGAGCCCAGCTATGCGCAGGTGTGCAGGGGTGACACGGGACACGCTGAAGTGGTTCGAGTGACTTATGAGGACAGCCAGATCACATTGAACCAGTTACTCGATGTCTTTTTTGCTGTGCACGACCCCAGTACGTTGAATCGCCAAGGTCATGACGTAGGCCCCCAATACAGAAGCGCTGTTTTTACCGAGTCATCTCAAGATTTGGCAGAGGTCGAGCGCTACATGGTGGATCTGGTCGCGGCGCCGAGTTGGGAGGGCCCAAATGCGGTGACCGAGGTCGCAGAGCTCGTTTATTTTTGGCCAGCCGAACCTGAGCATGACACCTACTTCGACCGCAACCCCTGGCAAGGGTATTGCCGAGTGGTGATTGCGCCCAAGATTGAAAAAGTACAAGACAAGTTTGCGTCGATCCTCAAACCCTAAGAGGGTAGATTATCTGCGCCAAGCCAAAGCCGATTTAGCCTGAGCGCTCAGGCCCGAGGGAGGCACGTGGAGGCTATCCGCTGGGTAGGGCGTCCCTTTGGTGTGAGTCACCTAAGGCCACGCGATGGGAACATTCGTGATTTTTCAGGCGTATGATCCGCCCGCGCACGCAGCGCTCCATCACAAACCCATGAACTACTCACTCCCTAGCCACGTTTGGCAGGCCTTGGCGCCTGTGTTTGCGCTTATTTTCGCGGGCGCTTTTGCCGCTCGAATGAGGTGGGTGAATCAACGCACGGTGGGGGACTTATCGCTGTTGGTCTTCCAAGTGTTCATGCCTGGCTTGTTGTTTCGCACGATGTCGCAGGCCCAGTGGTCAGAGCTTGATTTCTCGCCTTTGGCCGCATATTTTCTGGTACTGCTGTGTGTGTATGCGGGCATTTGGTGGTGGCGAGGGCGAGGCGTGGATGCCTCTATTTTTGCGCTAGGCAGCGTGTTCTCCAACCTCGTCATGATTGGTGTTCCATTGGTCACGGTGGCCTACGGGCCAGAGGGTTTGGTGACACTGTTGACCTTGGTCTCTGTCCACGCCATGGTGCTCCTGACCTTGGGTACCTTGGCGATAGAGTGGGCCAGGGCGCGCGAGTCCCAAAATGTTTCTGCCGGCCCTCAGGCTGTAGCGATGCAGATATGGGGGGCGGTCAAAGGCGCTGTCATTCACCCAGTTCCTATCCCAATCATGGCGGGATTGGCATATTCGGCAACCGGTTGGGGATTGCCCGGCGCCTTGGATCAGTCGCTGCAGTGGTTGGGTGCAGCAGCTGGGCCACTGGCGCTCGTCATGCTGGGTGCTAGCACATACTTGCGCCCCTTGGAGCGCCATTGGCGAGGTGCCGTGGGTATGGTGATTGTCAAAATGTGGGTTTTGCCAGCTGCCGTGCTGGCTGTGGCCTGGTTGTCGGGCTTGCGTGCCATGCCTTTAACCGTGCTCGTCGTAGCAGCCTCACTGCCGATGGGTGCCAACGTGTTTTTGTTTTCCCAGCGCCACCAAGCAGGTCAAGAGGCCATCTCAGCCGCCAGCAGTCTCAGTACCTTGATGGCGCTGATCAGTGTCAGTTTTTGGATGATGCTCATGGGGTTTTTGGCTGGCTACTAGCTCTGCGCTCTGCTGTTGCTGGGTCAGCGCGGGCGGATCAATGGTCTTGACTGATGCGTCTGCCAGCTTCGACTTGGGCTTCAAAATAAGCTTTGAAGCTCAGTGCAAAACCAGACAGGGTGGATGTCGCGCCGATAAGCAGGGCAATGGCCAACCCAATCACGGTGCCCCAATGGGTGCGACCACAATCCGCGTCAAGCGGCTGCTTTGAATTGTGCTTGGCGTTCCAAGTCTCGGCTGGTGTCAACGCGTAAATGATAGAAGCCAAACAAGCGGCGCCTAGGGTGGCGCCAAAAATAGGCATCAATATCCAAGCGATGGTGTCGTTTTGCCCCAAGTTTTGGAAACGCATCACACCAACGATACCGGCCAACGCAAAGGGAACGTGCAGCCAGCCCCAAACGTCTTTCATCCCTTTGAGATAAAAACGGTGGGCCCCAAACATGCCCAGCATCAGTGCGATCCAGGTAGCAGTTGTCTTAGATTTCATCTGTGTTTTGTGGCGAGGTGTGCCCGCCTTCTCCGATTGATTTTTGCATCATGACCACATCCAACCAGCGGCCAAATTTCCAGCCGACCGAGGGCAACACGCCAATTTGGTTGAACCCCAGTTTGGTGTGCAGCTTGATCGACCCCAGGTTGCCAGAGTCGCCAATGACAGCCAAAACTTGTCGCACACCCGCTCCCTCAAGGCGAGTCAACAACTCGCTCAGCAACGCTGCACCTACCCCACTGTGGACTTGTGTCGGGTCGACATAAATCGAGTCTTCAGCCGAGAATTTGTAAGCAGGGCGAGGCTTGAACCAATTGGCGTAGGCGAACCCCATCACTTGCCCAGATGCCTCAGCGACCAAGTAGGGGAGGCCCTTGGCAGCCACATCGGCGTGACGCGATGCCATCTCAACTTCACTGGGGGGAGTGGTCTCAAAGGTGCCTGTGCCGTGCAATACATGGTGCGCATATATCGCGGTGATGCGCGCGAGATCGTCGGTTGTGGCGGTGCGAATGTGCATGGTAGGCGTTAGTGTAAATCCTGCACGCGGCCATTTTGGACACAAGGGCAACTTCATGACTATAATTGCAGGCTTTACAGCGTTTCGTTGGCCGGGTGGTCATTCGTGTGTCTCAGGCGCTGAAAAACCGCGAACAATTCAAGGAATCCGTATGGTCGTCATTCGACTCTCTCGCGGCGGCTCTAAAGCCCGCCCGTTCTACAACATCGTTGTCGCTGACAAGCGCAACCGCCGTGACGGTCGTTTCATCGAGCGTTTGGGCTTTTACAACCCCTTGGCTTCTGGTCAAGCCGAGGCATTGCGCATTGCGCAAGATCGCTTGAGCCATTGGCTGTCAGTCGGCGCTCAGCCATCTGACACGGTGAAGCGGCTTATGAAGGACGCAGCCAAAGCCGCTGCGTAATTCAGGCAATGCCAGATAAACGCGCAACCCGCGATGCGGTTTGCGCGTTTTTTATTGTCGGAGAAGGTGCATGAACTTCAAATCCTCGAGCCCTTGGCAAGCAGCGGTAGAGCCTGCAGATTTGATTGAACTCGGCCGCCTTGGCGGACCCTGGGGCGTCAAAGGTTGGACAAAAATTGTGCCTTACAGCCAAGACGCTGACGTGTTGATGGACACGAAGCAGTGGTTTTTAAAGCCGCCCCCACGGCCCTTCAGCGCAAAATTTGATGCGTTTGATGGCACCGCGCTCGTGAATGTATTGCAATGCAAGCCACATGGTGATGGTTTGGTTGCTTTGTTTGAGGGTGCAGACGATCGCGAGCTCATGGTGCAAGCCAAGGGCGCATCGATTTGGGTTTCACGCCAACATTTCGCCCCTTTGCCAGAGGGTGAATATTACTGGGTTGACTTGCTTGGTTTGCATGTACGCAACCGGCAAGGTTTAGATTTGGGTGTTGTCACGGATCTCATGTCAACGGGGCCACACTCTGTTTTGGTGCTAGAGGATGCAACCACCGGCGAAAGCGTTGAGCGCTTGATCCCATTTGTGCCGGTGTATATCGACGAAGTCCAGCTAGGGCAGGGCGTGATCCTTGTGGATTGGCAGCCCGATTATTGAGTTGAGTCCACCGATGCGGTTTGACGTAATCACCCTTTTTCCGGAGATGTTCGAGCCGTTTTTGCGCTCTGGCGTGACGCGTCGCGCGTTTGAAGGCGGTCCAGTGGATGTGCGTGTTTGGCCATTGCGGCAGTTCACGCACGACACCTATCAAAGGGTTGATGACCGGCCGTTCGGTGGCGGCCCAGGAATGGTGATGCTCGCCCAGCCTCTGAGCGACGCGGTGAAACACATTCGCTCTGACCGACAGGATGCAGCCCCTGTGGTGCTTTTCTCACCCCAAGGACAGACCCTAAACCATTCTGGTGTGGCTCACTGGGCCCAGTCTGAGGGCGCGATATTGGTGTGTGGGCGCTACGAAGGGGTGGACCAGCGTTTCATTGACACCCATGTCGACATGCAAATCAGTGTGGGCGATTTCGTGCTTTCGGGTGGTGAGTTGCCAGCCATGGTGCTGCTTGACGCGGTCGCTCGACTGCAAGTGGGCGTGTTAAGTGATCAAGAGAGCCACATCCAAGACAGTTTCAATCCAGCGTTGGACGGCCTGCTTGATTGCGCCCACTACACCCGGCCTGAGGTGTGGTCAGGGCCAGATGGTGAAATAGGCGTACCTGATGTGCTGCTGAGCGGCCACCATCAAAAAATACGTGCCTTCAGAAGGCAAAGCAGCCTGCGGGCAACATTGACTTCTAGGCCAGAGCTCATAGACGCGGCCCGGGAGCAAGACCTTTTGACGCCTGCCGATGAGGCGCTGCTCTCAGAGCTGGCCCAAAAGCTTGGATCCAAGCTATAATGTTGGGCTGATCCTCTGTTTGGCCACCATATGAGCGTTTGTCGATTCGCGATGGACTGCAAAAACACCAAAGGCGCAGGCATGATCTCGAAGAGGAAACCATGAACTTGATCCAAGAACTTGAGCAAGAAGAAATTGCTCGTTTAAACAAAACCATCCCCGACTTTGCCCCGGGCGACACCGTGGTCGTCAGTGTGAGCGTTGTAGAGGGCACGCGCTCTCGTGTGCAGGCTTATGAAGGCGTTGTGCTTGCACGTCGCAATCGTGGTGCTAACAGCAGCTTCATCGTTCGCAAAATCTCCAATGGCGAGGGTGTTGAGCGTACATTCCCCTTGTACAGCCCCCGCATCGCCAAGATTGAAGTGAAGCGCCGTGGTGATGTGCGCCGCGCGAAGCTGTACTACTTGCGTGAGCGCAGTGGTCGATCTGCACGCATCACCGAGAAGTTGGGCGCCAAGGCCAACAGCTTCCCTCGCTGATTGCCAAGCAGAAGACAAAAAGCCGCTGATTCAGCGGCTTTTTTTTGCCATGGCCAATGGCTTTAAAGGTGGCGGCTGAGTTTGTCGCCACGGTGCATGGCATAGAACAAAAGAACGGCACAATTTCCAAATGGCCAGCTTGAAAGAATTGCTCGGCGTCGAGCCCCACGAGGTTCCCGCACAGGATGCTCCGATGCCGCACTCGGAGGTTCCTCCGCACCGATTGACCGCGCATGGGTTGCGCGAACATTTTGCTGCCTCATTGCCTTGGCAGCCTGAGGTCGTGCGAGAGCGTCGCTGGGACGAAGTTCAGGGCGTCAAGCCCGCCGCGGTGTTGATGCCTTTGGTCCAACGTGATGAATTGATGGTGTTATTGACGCATCGCGCGCCGCATTTGCGGGCACACGCCGGGCAAGTCGCTTTTCCCGGCGGCAAAATTGATGAGGAAGACCGCGGTGCGATCGCTGCTGCCCTCCGAGAGGCTCAAGAAGAAGTGGGTTTGGAGCCCGCTGGCGCTGATGTGGTTGGCGAGCTGCCGCCTTATTTCACGGGCAGCGGCTATTCAGTGACAGCTGTTGTTGCCGTGGTCCAGCCGCCTGTGTTGTGGCGGCCCAACCCCACTGAGGTCGAGTCTGTCTTTGAGGTTCCTCTGCGTTTTTTGATGTCTGCCGCCAATCACAAGACCCACCGCGTGCAAATTGATCAAAAGGAGCTCACTTGGTGGTCTATTTCCTACCACGATGGCGTGAGAAGCCACTATATTTGGGGGGCGACGGCAGCCATGTTGAGAAATTTCTACCGAATGCTGTCTGTCCAAGGAGTGAATTGATGGAATGGACGGCGCTGTGGTTTGCGGCCTTAACCGAAAAGCTGGCTCCAGGGGTATGGAGCGACGGGTTGCGTCGCTTGATGCGAAGCTGGTTTGATTGGGTCATAGATCGCCCAGCTGCTGAGCAGGGCGGGGCAATTCGCGCTCGTTGGGTCTTGGCTGTGTTGCTCCCTGGAGTTCTATTGCAGTGGCTGGTCTCGTGGTTTGACGGTGCTGTGGGTTGGCTTTTGCAGGCTGTTGTTTTTTATTTCGCTCTGGGTTGGGGGCGTTTGACGGTGTTCTCTGATGAGCTAGCGCCCAGCGAATGGGCTGCCGAATCACAGGGCAGATCTTCCGAGCCATCGATGCGTGAGCGCGCTCAAGCTGTGTTGCACGATGTATTGGCCCCGTTGTTGGTGCTTATGGTGGGACAGGTATTGGGCGTGCCCGTTTTGTTGATAGTGGCTTATGTCTGTGTGCGAGAGCGATGCCATGGCTTGGTGATACAACCCGCCGAAGCCGATGAAGATGTGCAACAGTGGGCGACTCGGGTGTGGTCATTCATTGATGCCTTGATGACGCGCATGGGGTTGCTGCTGCTTGCTATGGTTGGGCGCTTTGATGCAGTTTTTGAAGTGTGGTTAGACCAAGCACCCCGCTGGAACGAGCGCCACGAAACGCTGTGGGAACATGGCCTGAACGCCGCCATCGGCAGCACGCCAACAGACGAGCCATTCGTGCAAGCGGACATGCTTGAGCGCTTGGCCGCACGAGCCGTATGGGCTGCCATTGGCATGAACACACTGCTTGCCTGGCTGTAGTCCGGGCTCACCTGAAGAGCCGTCGGTGGCTCTCAATACCTCGGTGGTTGGCTGAGTTCTTCGTACCACTCTAGATACATTTGATAGCGAGCCGGGTGAATTTCAGGGGCGCCGTCCTCTGGTTGACTCAGGGCTGCGCGCACCTGGCATTGGGGCTCGGTTCGATGGGTGCAGTTGTGGTATTTGCATGAGCCTGTGTGCGCCGCAAGGTCGGGCATCAACGAGGCCAGCTGGTTCACTTGGATGTGTTGAAGCCCAAACTCTTGAAAACCAGGCGAGTCAATCACGGCACCCTGGCGTTGATCATCCAGCCAGTACCAGGTGGTGCGAGTCGTGGTGTGCTTGCCGCTGTTCAGGGCCTGTGAAATTTGTTGGGTGTGCGCGTTGACCTCGGGTAGCAATTGGTTGATCAAACTGCTTTTGCCAGCACCCGATGGACCCAGCACCAGCGTGACCCTGCCCTCGAGATGATCGCGCAGTGTCTCTATCCCTTGCTGTTGACCTGCCATTAGGGAAAGCTTGAGTGTGCTGTATCCCATCCTGCGGTAAGGCTCTAGACGCTCCCAATTGCGTGAAAACTGCGGCTCCAAATCGGCCTTGTTCAAGATGACAACGGGCTGAATACGCGCTGCCTCACATGCGATCAGGGCTCGCCCGAGTTGCCGCTCTGAAAACTCAGGCGTGGCGCCTAAAAATAAAAAAACCTGATCCAAGTTGGCTGCAAATGACTTGGTTCGCAACTCATCTTGCCGAAACAACAAATTGGTGCGAGGCGCTATGCCCATGATGCGCCCCTCATCTTCGCTGGCTTGCCACATCACTTTGTCGCCCACCACGGCTTCGTTGCGTTTGCCTTTGGGGTGGCAGATGCGCACATTACCAGCTGTGTCTTCGACCAACACATGTCTGCCAAAACTTGCGATGACGAGTCCGATTTGGGTGTCCTCAGCCCTTTCGCTTGGTGACCGATGGTGTTTCATGTGGCGCTCGCCCTGATGTGGCTGAGGCGCTCTAGGGCAGGCGGGTGGCTGTAGAAGAACCGGGTGTAGATCGGGTCTGGCGTTAAGGTGGTGGCGTTGTCTTTGTAGAGCTTGACCAACGCGCTAGCCAGCGCATTGGCATCGGTTTTTTGACAGGCATACGCATCTGCTTCGAACTCGTCTGAACGAGAGCTGCCACTGGTCCAGGGCGCCAGCGGCAAGCCCAATAGCGGCGCGGTGAGGCTCAGGAGAACCAATGCCAAACCACTGTTGCTGCCGTCGAGTTGAGGCAGCACACCCAGCCCTGCATAGAACCAAGGCTGTTCGGCCAGATAAGCCAATGCGGCCAAGGCCACTGCAGCACTGGCGAACATTTTGATCATGCGTTTGGGGATGTGGCCACGACTGAAGTGCCCCAGCTCGTGGGCCAAGACGGCGAGCACCTCTTCGCGGCTCAGTTGCTGCAAGAGGGTATCGAAAAACACCACGCGTTTGGCCCGACCCAAGCCGGTGAAGTAGGCGTTGGCGTGCGCACTGCGACGGCTCCCATCCATCACGAATATGCCTTGCGACTGGAAACCACATTGCGACATCAGCTGTGCCACATCGGCTGCCAACTCTGGGTCATCGAGTGCTTGAAAGCGGTTGAAAATCGGGGCAATCCAGGTGGGGTAGATGACCATCATCAGCAGGCTGAACGCAACCCAAGTGGCCCATACCCACAGCCACCACAGTGTGCTGCTGTCCATGATCAGCAAAACAACAGTGGCCATTGGGCCCATGATCAGTGCACCCATGAGCCCAGCTTTGAGCAAGTCGACGAGCCAAAGGCCGGTGGTGGTGCGGTTAAACCCAAACTGCGCCTCGGTGCGAAAAGTGCGCCACCATGCCAGCGGGAGGTCTAGCAGCGTCTGGATCAGCGCAAATGAAGCCATCAAGGCCAAGCCCTGCAGCAACCCCGGTCCCAACGCGTGCAACAGGGTTTGGTTTAAGTGGTGCAAGCCCCCCAATAACGTCCAAGCCAGCAAGCAAGCCAAGCCCCAAATCAAATCAACGAAGCCCACGCGCAGCTTCGCGATCGTGTAGTGCGCTGCCTTTTGGTGCTCATCGATTGAAATTGACGATTGAAACGCTGGAGGTACCGTGCGTTGGTGCGTCTGCACGTGCCTGGCTTGGCGCGTGTCCAGCCAGCCCCGCAACCCGAGGTTCAAGGTCACCAGCCCAACAAAAACCCAGGTCCAATTAGAAATAAGTGTGTCCATGTGTGAATTGTCCACCATGTCATGGTTTGCGTCGCGCGATCAGCGACAATCAGGGCATGAATTCAACTGTATCTGCACCCATTGAACTGAAAAAGAGCGATCAAAACCTGATTTGGTTGGATTGCGAAATGAGCGGACTAGACCCAGAAAATGAGCGGCTCCTAGAGATCGCTATCGTGATCACCGGGCCGCAGCTCACACCTAGGATTGAGGGGCCCGTGCTGGTGATCCACCAAAGCGACGAGGTGCTGAACGGTATGGATGCTTGGAACAAAGGCACCCACGGGCGCAGTGGACTGATCGAGAAAGTCAAACAAAGCACTTTGGATGAAGCGGCTGCGCAAGCTCAGTTATTGGACTTCATCCGCCAATATGTGCCCAAAGGCGCCTCGCCCATGTGCGGCAACACGATCGGGCAAGATAGGCGTTTTTTGGTGAAGTACATGCCTCAGTTGGAGGGCTACTTTCACTACCGAAACATCGATGTCAGCACACTCAAAGAGTTGTCGAGGCGATGGCGCCCCGAGGTCTATCAAGGCTTCAAGAAGGGGCAGGCGCACACCGCATTGGCTGATGTGCTCGAGTCTATTGACGAGCTAGAGCACTACCGTGAGCATTTCATTGTGGCCCCGAAACCGGTGGACGTCGGGATTTGATTCATTAAAATAAGAAGCGACTGTGAGACGACCATGCGTTTGATTTTCGATTCATTTTGGCGAGCATTTGGGTATTTGCTGATCCCGCGTGTGATCGCACTGTCGCTGACCCCATTGGTGTTGATGACCATAGCAACCTTGGTGCTCGGTTATTTCTTTTGGAGCGATGCAGTGGCGTGGGTGCAAAACGGTCTGCAGTCCATGGGCTTCATGCAATCCCTGCTTTCATGGCTTGAGGGCTGGGGTTGGGACGGGTTGACCGCTGTTTTTGCGTCGCTTTTTGTGCTTTTGGTCGCCAGTCCGTTGGTGGTGATCGCGTCGCTGCTCATGGTCTCGGTCTTCATGAGTCCTTTGATGGCAAAGTGGGTTTTGGAGCGGCGTTTTCCTCAGATGGAGCAGCCGGTCAAGGCATCTCTTTTGAAGAGTATTTGGTGGTCTGTGTCGTCAACTGTTTTGGCGTTGTTGATCATGTTTGTCAGCCTCCCGCTGTGGCTATTTCCTCCGCTGGCATTTTTGTTGCCTCCGCTCATTTGGGGTTGGTTGACTTATCGGGTGTTTGCGAATGACGCGCTGGCCGATGTCGCAAGCGAGAACGAGCGTGACCAACTGCTGGCTCGCTACCGCCCCCAACTTTGGGCCATGGGTGTAGCCACGGGCTATGTCGGCGCACTGCCGAGCATGTTGTGGGCGACGGGCGCGATGTTCATCGCATTGGCGCCTATTTTGGTGCCGTTGACGGTTTGGATTTACACACTGATTTTTTCGTTTTCATCGCTTTGGTTCACCCACTTTTCACTCGCCGCCTTGCAGCTGCTGCGCGAAGAGGAAAGCCGCCCGTCCCAAAACGTTCCCCCTTTAGCAAACCCGGAGCTGATCACTGACGTGACCGATCAGTCAACACGAAGAAAGCACACATGACTTTGACCGTAGGAGCCATCATCATTGGTGACGAAATTTTGTCCGGTCGTCGCCAAGATAAGCATTTGCCCCAGCTCATTGAAATGCTCAACAAGCGTGGCCTGAGGCTAAGTTGGGCGCGCTATTTGGGTGATGATCCCGAGCGTTTGACTCAGGCGTTGCGCGAGGCTTTTTCTGGCACAGACGTGGTCTTTTCGTTCGGGGGCATAGGCGCCACGCCGGATGACCACACCCGCCAATGCGCGGGGGCAGCGTTGGCGCAGCCGTTGGCCCTGCACCCCGAGGCGAAGGCCCTGATCATCGAGCGCATGAAGGATGTGGCACAAGAGCAGGGCACAGAATTTGACCCCCTATCACCAGACAATCAACACCGCTTAAACATGGGTGTGTTTCCGCAAGGTGCGCAAATTATTCCCAACCCGTACAACAAGATTCCTGGGTTTACTTGTCGAGGCGAAAAAGGCGCAACGGTGCATTTTGTTCCGGGTTTCCCAGTGATGGCATGGCCGATGATTGAGTCCGTGCTGGATCAAGACTATGCAAAGCACTTTCATGCCGACACGTGGACTGAGCGCTCTTTGGTCGTCTATGGCGCGATTGAGGGGACCTTAACGCCACTGATGGTCGACATCGAGAAACAGTTTTCTGATATCAAGGTTTTCAGCCTTCCTAGCGTCAATCATCCGGTGCATGGCCGGCATGTTGAGCTGGGCGTGAAGGGGCCAGCTGACGCTGTGGATGCCGCGTTCTCGTTCATGACCGAGGGGTTGGCGCGAATGGGGGTGCCCCTTGGCCCTGAGTTGGTGCCTTGACGCACCATAAAAGTGCATAATCAAGAGGCCGCACTCAATTGGTGCTCGCTCATGATTTGAGCGCGGCTCTAAAATATGCGAGTTGCTGATTTGGGCCCACTGCAACGGCTGTTGCGAGGGCATTGGTCAGTGATGTATTCAACATTCAAGTTTGGCACAGAACCTGCTAATTTGAACCCGTCTGTATTTCATTCAACCTGCTTAGGAGATTCTGATGGCCAAGACCGTCGCTGACGTGATGCAAATGGTGAAAGACAACGAAGTGAAATTCGTTGATCTTCGTTTCACCGATACCAAAGGCAAAGAACAGCACGTGACCGTGCCTTTGTCAGCCTTTGATGAAGAAAAATTTAGTGAAGGCCACGCCTTTGACGGCTCATCTATCGCCGGCTGGAAAGGTATTGAAGCCTCGGACATGTTGTTGATGCCCGATCCCAACACCGCCAACATCGACCCCTTCTACGACGAAACCACATTGTTCTTGCAATGTGACGTGGTTGAGCCAGGCGACGGCAAGGCCTATGAGCGCGATCCCCGCTCTGTCGCCAAGCGCGCAGAAGCCTACCTCAAGGCCTCTGGCCTCGGCGACACCGCTTACTTTGGCCCTGAGCCTGAGTTCTTTGTGTTTGACAACGTGCGCTGGGACGCCGACATGTCTGGCAGCTTTGTCAAAATCGATGAGTACGAGGCCTCATGGAGTCGTGGCGCCCAGTTTGACGGCGGCAACAAAGGCCACCGTCCTACCGTCAAGGGCGGCTACTTCCCAGTGCCTCCAGTGGATAGCATGCAAGACATGCGCGCTGAGATGGTCATGGTCATCGAGCAGCTGGGTATCCCTGTCGAGGTGTTTCACCACGAGGTTGCTGGTGCAGGTCAAAACGAGATTGGCACCAAGTTCTCGACCTTGGTTGAGCGTGCGGACTGGACACAGGTCCTGAAATATGTGGTCTGGAACACGGCACACGCATACGGCAAGACCGCCACCTTCATGCCCAAGCCTGTGGTCGGCGACAACGGCTCGGGTATGCACGTGCACCAGTCGGTTTGGAAAGACGGCAAAAACTTGTTTGCTGGCAATGGCTATGCAGGCCTCAGTGATTTTGCGCTGTACTACATCGGCGGCATCATCAAGCACGCCCGTGCATTGAACGCCATCACCAACCCTTCAACCAACAGCTACAAGCGCTTGGTTCCAGGCTTTGAAGCACCGGTCAAGCTGGCCTATAGCGCCCGCAACCGCTCTGCTTCCATCCGCATTCCTCACGTGGCCAGCGACAAGGCTCGCCGTGTCGAGGCACGCTTCCCTGATCCAATGGCCAACCCATACCTGTGCTTCTCCGCACTGTTGATGGCAGGTTTGGACGGCGTTGAGAACAAGATTCACCCCGGAGAGGCCGCGACCAAGGACCTCTACCACCTGCCTCCTGAAGAGGATGCATTGGTGCCAACGGTTTGCCACAGCTTGGATCAAGCCCTAGAAGCTTTGGACCAAGACCGTGCATTCTTGACCAAGGGCGGTGTGTTCACAGATGGTTTGATCGACGCCTACATCGAGTTGAAGATGCAAGAGGTTACGCGCATGCGCATGACCACCCACCCCATCGAATTCGACATGTATTACAGCCTGTAATTTCATTGGGTCGTTTTCGACAAAGGGCGGCCGCTGGTCGCCCTTTTTTTTGATGTTTGCCTGATGCCCAAAAATCGATTCTCTGCATTGGAGTTGCTGGTCACTGCGGTGGTCATCGTGAGCGTGCGTGGACGCGTCTTACACATGAATGCCGCCGCCCAGGATCTGCTGAGTGTCTCGAGTCGCGTGCTCAAAGACGCTGATTTCGCGTCGCTTTTTGAAGAGCCTGGTATTTTTGAACAGGCTTTGCATGATGCCCGCGGCGACAAGTTTTCAGCGCTTCGTTATGACGCGACCTTGCACCGATACGAGGCTTATGCAGACGCCATATCAGTGCACGTTGCCATCTCTAGCGGTGAGCAGAACGGCGAGGTGATCGTGGAGCTCATGCCCCTTGAGCAGCGGGCGCGGCAGTTGCGTGAAGCGCAATTGACCGATCAAGCCAAAGCAAACAAAGAGCTCATACGCGGTTTGGCGCACGAAATCAAGAACCCTTTGGGTGGCATTCGCGGCGCGGCCCAGTTGCTTCAGCTTGAGTTGGATTCACGCGATTTGCGCGAGTACACACAAGTGATCATTCATGAAGCCGACCGTTTGCAAACATTGGTCGACCGTCTGCTAGCGCCACACCGAAAGCCCCGTGCCAATGAGCCCGTGAACATCCACGAGGTGCTAGAGCGCGTGCGCACGCTGGTGCTGGCGGAGTTCTCAAAGGGGCTTCAAATCAGACGCGACTACGACACGTCCATCCCCGAGTTCACCGGCGATAAAGAGCAACTGATACAGGCGGTCTTGAATGTGGTTCAAAACGCGGCCCAAGCCAACGAGGCCAAGCGTGCCTCGGGCGAGGCGCAGATCACTTTGCGCACCCGTGTCGCGCGGCAAGTAACCCTCGGCGCCGATCGCTACAAGTTGGCACTGGAATTGCATGTCATTGACAACGGACCCGGCGTGCCAGAGGGCATTCGGGACCGCTTGTTTTACCCACTGGTTTCTGGACGAGATGGGGGCACGGGTTTGGGACTGACATTGGCACAGACTTTTGTTCAACAGCACCAAGGATTGATTGAGTGCGACAGTGCGCCTGGGCGCACAGACTTTCGCATTTTGATCCCATTGGCATGAAGCGCAATTCATATTTTTTAAAAGGGAATGGTCATGAACCCAATTTGGATTGTCGATGACGATCAGTCGATCCGCTTTGTTCTAGAGCGAGCCCTGCAACGCGAAGGCATTCCCACGCGCAGCTTCACACACGCCAATGAGGTATTGGCGGGCCTGGGCGCAGCGTTGCCCGAAGAATTGCCCCAAGTGCTGGTGAGCGATATCCGCATGCCCGGCGACTCTGGATTGCAGTTGTTGGCCCGAATCAAAGAAGGTCGGCCTCAATTGCCGGTCATCATCATGACGGCGTATTCAGACTTAGACAGTGCGGTCGCCGCTTTCCAAGGCGGTGCGTTTGAGTACCTTGCGAAACCATTTGACATCACCAAGGCAGTCGAGCTGGTCAAGCGCGCTATGCAAGAGCGCCAAGCTGTGAGCGCATCTCAACAAACCACTGGTGAGGTAACCGAGATATTGGGGCAGGCCCCCGTCATGCAAGAGGTCTTCAGAGCCATTGGCCGCCTCAGCCAAAGCCATGTCACCGTCTTGATCACGGGTGAATCCGGCACGGGCAAGGAATTGGTCGCACGTGCACTACACAAACACTCGCCACGCGCACACGGTGAATTTGTAGCGATCAACACCGCTGCCATTCCGAAGGATTTACTCGAGTCTGAACTGTTCGGACACGAGCGCGGATCTTTCACAGGCGCCCAATCCACTCGGCGAGGGCGTTTTGAGCAAGCAGAAGGCGGTACGCTCTTCTTAGACGAGATTGGCGACATGCCATTTGACTTGCAGACCCGCTTGCTCAGGGTGTTGAGTGACGGGCAGTACTACCGCGTGGGTGGGCACCAAGCCATCAAATCCAACGTGCGAGTCATCGCTGCAACCCACCAAGACTTAGAGGCTCGCGTCAAGCTGGGGCAGTTTAGGGAGGACTTGTTCCACCGACTCAATGTCATCCGCTTGCGTCTACCGAGTTTGCGAGAGCGCTTAGAAGACTTGCAGCCACTGGTTGTGCATTTCTTGGCGCAAAGTGCGCAGCAACTTGGTGTGGAGCCAAAGCGCATTTCATCGGCTGCTTTGCAGGTCATGCAACGCTTTGATTACCCTGGCAACGTGCGTCAGTTAGAAAACATGTGCCACTGGCTGACGGTCATGGCACCAGCGCAAGTCATTGACGTGAAGGATTTGCCGCCCGAATTCTCGGCGCCAAAGCATGCCGGACAGCACAGCGCAAGTGATCCCCAGGAGACCGAGGCCGAATGGTCCGAGGCTTCTCAGTCTGGTCGCGTGCATGGCGGAGAAGTTCGTTTGACCGACCAATGGGTCTGGAGCGCCGAGCAAGACGCCATGTCAAGGCTGCAGCGTGGTGACGATCAGGTGTGGGCAGATATGACTGCGGCCCTAGAAACACAGTTGATCCGAGCGGCGCTGGCTCACACCGGAGGGCGTCGGGTCGAAGCCGCCCAAAGGCTGGGCATTGGGCGCAACACCATCACGCGCAAAATACAAGAGCTGGGCTTAGAGGGTCTCTGAGGCGAATAAGCTGGGCGTGGAGGGCCGCTAAGATGGCGGCTTCAGCGTCTGAGATGGAGTGCTTATGAAGCCAAGAAAATGGCAAAAACCCTTCGCTGCGTTCAGCCTGTTGGCCGCTTTGACCGGATGCGGCTCTACCACGAGCCAAGGTCAGGTTGGCGTTGAACGGCAGCAGCTGCTTTTGGTTGGCTCAGAGCAGGTCGACCAAATGGCGGCACGCGCGTACCAAGATGTCTTGAAAGACGCGGCCAAAAACAAGGTTTTGAATAAAGACGCAGTGGTTGTCAAGCGGGTTCGCGGTATCACGAACCGCTTGGTCAAAGGGGTTGGCGTCTTTCGAGCCGATGCACTCAAATGGAAGTGGCAGATCAACGTCATCGATTCCGAGCAACTCAATGCGTGGTGCATGCAAGGTGGGCGCATGGCGATTTACTCGGGCCTCATTGAGCAACTCAAGTTGAGCGACGATGAAATCGCCGCGGTGCTTGGGCACGAAATGGCGCATGCACTTCGTGAGCATTCGCGCGAGCGTATTTCTCAGTCACTCGCAACCCAAGTGGGCTTGAATGTGGGCGCGGCATTTTTGGGTCTGGGGGCCTTGGCGACAGATATGGTGGGCATGGGTGCGCAACTGATGCTGACCTTGCCTAACAGCCGAGTGGCAGAGCGAGAGGCTGACCGCATCGGTGTCGAACTCGCCGCCCGAGCCGGATATGACCCCCGCGCTGCCGTCAGTCTTTGGGCCAAAATGAGCCAAAAAAGTGGTGGCAAGCGCCCGCCTGAATGGCTGTCCACACACCCCTCGCCAGAGCAGCGCACGCAAGATTTGAAGCGTTATGCCGAGCGAGTGCTGCCGCTGTATGAACAGCGCAAACGCCAAAGCTAACCCCTTTGGCTTGATCTCAATTTCGCGCTCAGCCAAGCGCTTGAGTGCATTTTCAGGTGGTGGTCAACACCACAGGGGCGTGGTCCGACGGGCGCTCGTTTTTGCGAGGCGTTTTGTCGACAAGGCAGCCTTGGGCACAGTTTTTCAGCGCGTCGCTGATCAAAATGTGGTCGATTCGGTAACCTTGGTTTTTGCGAAACGCCAAATTGCGATAGTCCCACCATGTGTACACCTTAGGCCCTGGCGAGAAGGCGTGCAGTGCGTCGTGCAAGCCTAAGTCAACCAATGCTTGCAGTTGCTCTCGCTCTTCGGGCGTGCAGTGAATGGTGCCCTCTAAAGTTTCAGGTGAGTAGGTGTCCTCGGGGCGAAAGGTGATGTTGTAGTCACCCATGATCAAGAATCTGGCGTGCTTTTGCATTTCCTCAGACACCCAGGTTCTCAAAGCATTGAGCCAGCGCATCTTATAGGCAAACTTATCGGATTCGGGCGACTGCCCGTTGGGGAAATAGCCGCCGATGACGCGCACCGAAAGCTCGCCTTGGCCAAAGGTGGCGGCGATCAATCGCGACTGCTCATCTTCGAACAGCGGGTTGTTTTTCACGACATCGCGTGCTGGCTCTTTGGAAATCAGCGCCACGCCGTTGTAGGTCTTTTGCCCGTGCCAAACGGCTTGCCAGCCCGCTTCGGCAAAGGCTTCGGCCGGAAACTTTTCATCCGCCATCTTGAGCTCTTGAAGCGCCAAGACATCGACTGGGTTGGCCGCAAGCCAGTCTAAGACTTGGGGCAGGCGAATATTCAAAGAGTTGACGTTCCAGGTGGCAAATTGCATCGTTAAGGCCTGTGGTGGGGAGATGGGGGCTAGCGCTCTAGGGTGACGAACGACAGGGCAATGCCTTGGGCACTGACCACGGTTTCGCGGTGGGTCTCTTGCCAGTCGTCACTCAGTTTGGGTGCAAAGGCGTCACCAGGAAAATCGGCATCAATCTCGGTGACCACCACGCGCTGCGCAAGCGGCTCGGCTTGGGCGTAGATTTGCGCCCCACCGATTACCCAGACCTCTGGGGCTTGGCTAACCACCTCAAGCGCACGGGTTAGGGAGTGTGCGGTCTGTGCGCCTGGCGCGTGCCAGTCTGGTTGTCGGGTGATGACGACGTTGGTGCGCATAGGCAGAGGCCTGAAGCGCTCGGGGATGGAGTCCCACGTTCTGCGCCCCATGATGACGGGTGCATTGAGTGTTTGGCGCTTGAAATGAGCCAGGTCTTCGGGCAAGTGCCACGGCATGGTGCCCTGCCAGCCAATTACGCCGCCATTGGCTCTCGCGTAGATGAGGTTTAAGCGCATCGCGTCTGCTCGTTCATTGTGTCGGTTGCGGCTGGGTCGGGACGGGTCTGCTTCTAGGGGGCAGCAGCACGGCAGCGATGGCGATGACAATGAACAGCATCGCAGCCCAGTCTTGCCAATGTGGCCATTCACCGACGATGAAGGGGGCGCTCAAGATACCGACCATGGGAATGGCCATGATGCTCATGGCGCTGGTTGATGACGGCAGGCTAGATGCCATACCAAACCAAATGAGTTGTGCCAAGCCGTAGTTGATAAATGCACCGTAGACCAAGCTGGCCCACATGGTGCCGCTGAAGGTGCTCCAAGGGATGGGCTGCTCGAAGCGAAATGCGGCGAGCCAAAGCACTGCACTGCCAAGCAGGAGCATCCAAACGGTGAGCACTCGCGCATCCATCGCCAGCTTTCTGCGCTTCATCAAAACGGTGCCCAAGCCCCAAGATAAAGCAGCGATCTCCATCCACAAGACGCCCAGGGGTCGGCCCGTGAGTTGACTGAATTCATGCCACAACAACAGCACGATGGCCGCGATTGCGGCCAGGCAGGCCAAGGCCACGCGTTTCGTGAGGCGCTCGCCAAAAAAGAATATGCCAATCAAGACGGTGTAGATTGGCATGGTGAAGCCGAGAATGGCGGCTCGTCCTGATGCCAACTCGTTGACGCCGTAGATGGACATCATGTGCCAGCCCAAAACATTGGGAATAGCCAAGCCCACGATGGGCAGCCACTGCCCGCGCGCAGGCCAAACCTTGAGACCATGGGCGCGCACCCAAAGCAACAGAAACACCGCACCCACGGACATGGTGAGCGCCCGGAAATTGAGGGGTGAAAGTTGTTGCAACGACAGCTTCATCATGGGCCAATTCATGCCCCACATGAGCGTGAGGGCAACGATGGCCCACAGCTGCTTTGAGCTCAATGATTGCATCGTGTGCTTAGGTTGAGATCAAACAGCAACAGGTGCTTTGATCGCGGGGTGGTGTTGGTAGTTGATGACTTCGAAATCATCAAACTCATATTCAAAAATGCTGGCGGGGCGGCGTTTGATTTGCAGCGTGGGGTAGGGCAGAGGCTCTCTTGAGAGCTGTGTTTTGACTTGCTCGACATGGTTGTCGTAGATGTGGCAGTCGCCGCCAGTCCAAATGAAATCCCCGACAGCCAAATCACATTGCTGGGCCACCATGTGGGTCAGCAAGGCATAGCTTGCGATGTTGAACGGCACGCCCAAGAAGATATCAGCGCTGCGTTGATAAAGCTGGCAGCTGAGTTTGCCCGGTTCGCCAGCCTGAGTGGAGGGGCTGACGTAAAACTGAAACAGGGCGTGGCAAGGCATCAATGCCATGCGAGAGAGTTCGCTGACATTCCAAGCCGAAACGATCAAGCGACGCGAATCAGGATTGACTTTGAGTTGCTCAATGATTTGTTGAATTTGATCGATGTGACCACCGTCGGGTGTTGGCCAAGAGCGCCATTGCACACCGTATACCGGGCCTAGGTCACCACTTTCGGGGTCGGCCCACTCGTCCCAAATGCTGACACCGCGCTCTTGCAACCACTTGGCGTTCGAGTCCCCACGCAAAAACCAAAGCAATTCGTAGATGATGCTTTTGAGGTGAACTTTTTTGGTGGTCACCAATGGAAACCCTTGGCTCAGGTCGAATCGCAACTGATGCCCAAACACGCTGCGCGTGCCAGTGCCAGTTCGGTCGCCCTTGGCCGCACCGTGCTCGAACACATGGCGCATCATGGTCTCGTATTGGTCGCTCTTGGCAGTCATGGAGTCGGTCATATTGGTGAGGGTCAGATGTTGGGGAAAATGCGCCCTGGATTCAGCAGGTTGTCTGGGTCTAAGGCGCGTTTGACTTGTCGCATCATTTGCAAAGCGACAGGCGATTTGTATTGAGGCAGCTTGCTGGCCTTGAGCGAGCCGATGCCGTGTTCAGCTGAGATCGAGCCGCCGCGAGCCGCGACTGCTTCGAACACCATGGCATTGATGTGTTCTTCGTGTTGTCGCAGAAAGTCATGCCCGTTGGCGCCGTCTGGGCAC
>CBFIFT010000009.1:0-15018 GCA_965661935.1 Burkholderiaceae bacterium
GTCTTACCATGGTCAACGTGGCCAATCGTGCCTACGTTTACGTGCGGTTTGGTCCGCTCGAATTTGTCTTTTGCCATCTTTTGCGCTCCAAAAACAGAATGCCGAAGTAGAAATTATGGTGCCCATGGCGCGGATCGAACGCGCGACCTCTCCCTTACCAAGGGAGTGCTCTACCACTGAGCCACATGGGCTTGGTCTGAACGCTTGCGCGCTCTCCAAGGTGCTCGCTGCACAGTTGTCTTTGGAGCGGGAGACGGGAATCGAACCCGCGTCATTAGCTTGGAAGGCTAAGGTTCTACCATTGAACTACTCCCGCTGGGAGGCGGTTGAGCACTTCTAGTCTCTTGCTCTGGCCGACAACTTGCTGGTGGAGGGAGTTGGATTCGAACCAACGTAGGCGTAAGCCAACAGATTTACAGTCTGCCCCCTTTAGCCACTCGGGCATCCCTCCATAGCGAGCCAGAGATTATGCCACGAATTTTCAGCTGTTCGCTAGCGGGCCGTGTTTTTGTGATGGTTATCGGCCTAGGTCGCTCACCACACGATGGGCGGCAAGCCTTGGTCTACGAACCAATCGTTGATTTGCGTGAAGTGTCCGCAACCCACAAACGGGGTTGGCCCGCGACGCGCCGACAGGGGCGAGGGGTGGTTGGCACTCCAAATGCGGTGCCGTGGGTGGTTCAAAAACCCTTGCATTTTTTGCGCATCTGCGCCCCACAATGCAATCGCTATCGGTCGGTCTTGGGTGTTGATCGCCTGCAACACACGGCGACTCAACGACTCCCAGCCCCAGCCTTTGTGGCTAGCAGCTTCGCCATGTTTGACCGTGAAAACGGTGTTGAGCATCAAGACACCTTGCTGAGCCCATGGCTCGAGTTGGCCATCGGTGATGCAGGTGCGACCACCATCGCGCGTGACTTCTTGCAAAATGTTTCGCAAGGATGGGGGTCTTTTTTGACCTGGGCCCACCGAAAACGCCAAGCCATTCGCTTGGCCTGGCTGGTGGTAAGGGTCTTGCCCCAATATGACGACTCGAACTTGCGCCAGCGGGGTGAGCTTCAACGCGCGCAATGGTCGGGGTGGGTAGACGATCTCGGCTGAGGCCGCAGCTTGTGCCAGACGAGTTTGCACTGCCGCGCCCTCTGGCGAGCACCAAAACTCACTCACCAATGGCGCCCAATCGGGCGCGACATCTTGGGGGTCTACTTTGACGGCTGACGTTTGGACGGGCCAGATGTCGATTTGTTCAGGCATGAGCTGAGTTTAATCAACGTGACGTCCATTCGCAGTTTGTAAGCACTCAGCGCGCTTGCACGCTGTGCATCCAACCCTCTAGTCTTGCCGCGGCGTGCGGCTCGTGGTGTCCCAGCACCCTCAGCGTCGCCATGGCAGTGGCTTTGGCCATGGCCGCCTCACCTGAACCTTCCTGGGCCAGGTGCCAATCCAAGATGGCCATGGCCGCGGCCAGTCTGGCCCATAGGTGCGGTACGGCTTGCCGATCCACTTGATCGATAGCCTCTTTAAGGCGCCGATGTAGCCCCTGATCAGGCGCTTCCGTCCAACCTACGGCCAGTGCCATTTGGGCTTCAATCGCCCAAGCCAAACGGGCAAACCAAGCGTCAGACCCAATGCCGCCATTCAATGGGTCTAGCTGCCACAAGTCGATCAGGTGCGCCAGGCCCTGTTTCAAAGCGTCGCGATCCTGATCGGTGCTGCCCCACTCGACCGAAAGCCCCGCTAAATGGTGCAAGGTCCCAGTCCTTAAATGAGGGTGGGTTTGCCATTCAGTGCACAAGTCCATGGCCTCTCGCAATGGCTTGCTTGTCATGTTTTGGCGGGACTGGCGCATCAATGCATCCACCCAGCTATCGACAAACGCAAGTTCGATTGGCTGCTCAGGGGCAAAGTCGGCCGCCCTTTCCGCCAAAAGGGCGTGCCAGTGGCAAACTTGCGCCCATGGGGTTTGGGTGGGATTGATTTGTGCACAGGCGCGCGTGGCCTCCAAGAGGGTTTGGGCCAAGCCAGCATGGACTTCTAATTCAGCGTGCGGCTTCAGGACTTGCCAAGCCATTTGCCCTTGCTCTAGCGCGCGCAGCAATGCGCCTTCTGCGTCCATGATCCGCCCTAGCTCAAACCAAGCGCGGGCCACATCGGCTCGCACAAGCGCAGGCGCCAATGCCTCATGGTTGGGCGCCATGGCACCGAGTGCAGGCAGCAAGGCTTCTAAAGCTTGTTTGGCGTCGTCAACTTCGCTGGTAACGCGAACGCGTGCCAGCAATGCCCGACCCAAAGCATGCTGGGTTTGGATCCACAACTCGGGCTCATGAACCAGTTGGCGCACCGCCAGCGCGTCTCGCAAAGCCTCTAGCGCGTGGTCAATCAGACCGACATTGCCCTGCGCCACACCCTGCCTCACCATCAATTCGCCCCAATCGTGGCGCACTTGTGCCCACGCCATCGGGTTTTGCGTTTGGCTCAAAAGCGCCTCACATTGCTCTAGCGACTGGACAGCCAAAATCCGATGCACTTCGTCACCACCCAATTGCGCCAATGCTCTGAGCGCTCGGGCTCGCTGCAGCTGCCAAGCCAAGATAGCCCGCTGCAAATCTGCAGCAGTAAACCCCGCCGCTTGCGAAGCGGCGTCAGCTTGGCCACTGATCATCAAAGCTCGGTCCATGCGCATGACGGCGTCGCTCAGCAGCTGTGTGTCGGCCAACACATCGCCCGCCTCGATTTGCAACGTCAGCGCCTGCCACTGCAATTCATCACACACACCTTGGCTATCGTCGCCGCCGAAGTGCGCTCGCCATTGCCCAATCATGTCCAAAGCCAGGCCCCAGTCATCGACGTCTCCACGGGCTCGAGCCAACGCCGCACTGGCTTGGCAAGCCAAGCGCCACAGCGCATCCGTCTGTTGCTCTGTGGTGCGGGCGGGCTCGAACTGAACCCAGGCCAGCAGCTCTTGCGAGCGAGACAACGCCGCCTCGAGACGCGCCGCATCAGCGGCGTGGGTAGCCTCTTCACACTGAATGCGCAAAGCCAGCAAGTGCCAGTCGAAGGCCTCGCTCAAAGAAAGCTCGCTCAGGTTGATCTGCTTGAGCAAGTCAGCAGCGTGCTGCAAATCCTCCACACGCCCAAATTGCACCCACAAGGCCAATGCCGCCCAAGCCATCGTGGCGCGGCTTGCCATCGCATCTGCCTCACTCGCCTCGCTCTCAGTCCATAGCGACACTTCGAGATTGATCAACAAGTTGAGCACCTGCTGACGCCGATCAATGGCCACGCCCCAACAGATTGCCGCGCTCGCCACCACCAATTGCGTCCTGAGATCAAAAAAGAGGTCGGGCTCAGTGCCCCTTGCTGTTTCGTCGCGCAGCACGGCTTGGGTGACGTCAAAGCACCAAGGTATGGGGCGCGTGGCGTGGAGCTTCCAATTGCCTGCGCGACACTCCAAGTGCAAGTCTCCGCGGCGAGCGTCTGGGCCATTGGGGTCCCACTGGACGACATCGATGGGCACGTGTGGGTCTGAGCGCGCGGCTAAGTTGGTGCGCACCCAAGCGAGCACCGCATGAGGCGCATCGGCAGGCACCGTCCAACGCAGCCGGGCCGCATCTGAACGCATCGCAAAACTAAAAAGAGACAAACCCTTGCTGGCCATCGGCACACTCCAAAGTGACCGAAAACCAGCGGGCGCCGCCAGACGATCAGTCGATAAAAAGTTCTCTGAGAGCCTCACCCGGATCAGCGCAGCGCATGAACGCCTCGCCGATCAAGAAGGCGTGGATGCCCTCGCCCCTCAAGCGACGCACATCCGAAGCATGGGCAATACCCGACTCCGTGACCAGCACCTTCCCTGAATCACAAAATTGCTTGAGGTGGATGCTGGTTTCGATGTCGACTTCAAAGGTCCGCAGGTTGCGGTTGTTGACACCCACCAAAGGGGTTCGCAACTTCAAGGCACGTTGCATTTCAACCGCGTCATGAACCTCTACCAAAACCGACAGTCCCAACTCGTGGGCTAAGGCCTCCATCGACACCATTTCCTCATCGCTCAAGCAAGCCGCAATCAACAAAATGCAGTCCGCGCCCATGGCACGTGCTTCCCAGATTTGATAAGCATCGATCATGAAATCTTTTCGCAGCACTGGCAAGGAACAAGCGGCCCTAGCCTGCTTCAAATACTCGGCTGAACCGAGGAAAAAGTCACGATCAGTCAATACGGATAAGCAAGCTGCGCCGCCCGCTTCATAACTCTGGGCAATCGCTGCAGGGTCAAAAGGGTCACGCAACAGCCCTTTGGACGGGCTGGCCTTTTTCACCTCGGCAATCACCGCGGGCCGCCCTTGACTTGCACGGGACTCGATGGCCTGAAAAAAGTCCCGGACCGGTGGCGCCTCAAGTACTTGTTGCTCGAGCTGTTGCAAGGCCACGCTGGCGTGGGCCTGGGCTACTTCTTGGTGCTTGCGCGCGACGATGGTTTGCAATATATCGCTCATGGCTATTCCTGTTGGGTTCACTGCGTTTGGCAAAAAGCTCGCCAGCGCTCTAAAACTTGAACGGGTGCGCCGCTGTCCAACGTCTGCGTGGCGAGTTTCAAGCCTGCCTCCATCGAATCTGCCACGTTGGCCGCATAAAGCGCCACGCCCGTGTTGAGCAGGACAATGTCACGGGCTGAGCCAACCTCTCCATTCAAGACGCCTAGCAACATTTGCTGTGATTCAGCAGGCGTTTGCACTTGAATGGCGCGCTGGCCTGACATGGTCAGCCCAAAATCTTCGGGGTGGATTTCGTACTCGGTGATGCGCCCATCTTTCAACTCACCTACCAAGGTAGAGCCTCCGAGAGTGACTTCATCCATGCCGTCACGGCCATAAACCACCAAGGCATGGTCGGCGCCCAATCGCTGCAGCGCGCGCACTTGGATACCTACCAAATCAGGGTGAAACACACCCATCAAAATGTTGGGGGCACCGGCTGGGTTGGTGAGTGGGCCCAAGATGTTGAAGAGCGTACGCACACCCATTTCTTTGCGCACGGGCGCTACATTTTTCATGGCGGGGTGGTGGTTGGGCGCGAACATAAAACCAAGGCCGATGGTTTCAATCGATTCAGCGATGCGCTCGGGCGATTGATTCAACTCGATCCCGAGCGCCTCGAGCACATCTGCGCTACCCGACTTGCTACTGACACTGCGGTTGCCGTGTTTGGATACCTTAGCACCGGCGGCGGCGGCCACAAACATCGAACAAGTTGATACGTTGAAGGTGTGTGAGCCATCGCCCCCCGTGCCCACAATGTCCACCAAGTGTGTTTTGTCTTTGACCTCAACTTTGGTCGAAAACTCACGCATCACTTGGGCTGCCGCACTGATCTCGCCAATGGTTTCCTTCTTCACACGCAAGCCTGTGATCAATGCAGCCATCATGACTGGGGACATCTCGCCCTGCATGATCATGCGCATCAAGTGCAACATTTCGTCATGAAAGATTTCGCGGTGCTCAATGACACGTTGGAGTGCGTCCTGGGGCGTGATCATGCGGCTTGCTCCTTGGGTTGGGTCGCTTGGGCTTGGTTCAAGAAATTGTTGAGCAATGCATACCCATGCTCGCTCAAGATGGACTCTGGGTGAAACTGCACACCTTCAATCGCCAGGGTGCGGTGTTTGATACCCATGATCTCACCGTCAGCGGTGCGCGCGGTGACCATGAGCTCTGGCGGCACGCTGTCTGCATCAATCGCCAACGAATGGTAGCGGTTGACCACGTAGGGGCTGGGCAGGCCAGCAAACACACCTTCACCCGTGTGCTCAATGGCGCTGACTTTGCCATGCATCAGAACTTTGGCTCTCACCACCTTGGCGCCGAAAACCGCACCGATGCTCTGGTGACCCAAGCAAACACCGAGTATGGGCAACTTGCCGGCAAAGTGGCGGATCGCAGCCATCGAAATACCCGCCTTCGGTGGGTCGCAAGGGCCAGGCGAGATCATCAGAGCATCAGCCTCTCGTGCCTCGAGTTGTTCGAGGGTTACCTCATCGTTGCGACACACCTCCACCTGCGCGCCAAGCTCGGCGCAGTATTGAACCAAGTTGTAGGTGAAGCTATCGTAGTTGTCGACCACCAAGAGCCGTGTGTTTGTGTGTGGCATGGCTTACTCCAGTCCTTGCTCGACCAGTTCGGCGGCTCGCAACAAGGCCCGCGCCTTGTGTTCGGTCTCTTGCCACTCCAACTCTGGAACCGAGTCCGCGACGACACCAGCCGCGGCCTGCACATAAAGTGTGCCGCCTTTGATCACGCCTGTTCGGATGGCGATGGCCACGTCCATGTCGCCCGCAAAGCTCAGGTATCCGCAAGCACCACCGTAAACGCCTCGCTTGTTGCGCTCTAGGCGATCGATGACTTCCATGGCGTGAACCTTGGGGGCGCCAGACAAGGTGCCCGCCGGAAAACTAGCACGCAATACATCCATGCTGTCCAACTCGGGGCGCAACAGGCCTTCGACGTTGCTCACGATGTGCATCACGTGGCTGTAGCGCTCAATGCCGAACTGTTCAGTGACTTTGACCGTACCCGTTTGAGCGATGCGTCCAATGTCGTTGCGCGCCAAATCGATCAACATGACATGCTCGGCGCGCTCTTTGGGGTCGTTGAGCAAGTCCTGCTCTGCCGCCAAGTCAGCCTCGGGCGTTTCACCCCTCGGCCGAGTACCTGCCAGCGGCCTGATGGTGACTTTTTTGCCCTCTGGCACATGCTCTTGCCGCACCAAGATTTCGGGTGAGGCGCCCACCACCTGAAACTCGCCAAAGTCATAAAAATACATGTACGGACTGGGGTTCAGGCTGCGCAATGCCCGATACAAAGACAGGGGTGGTGCGGCGAAAGGTTTTTGCAACCGCTGACCCATGACCACTTGCATGAACTCACCCGCTTCGATCAGGGTTTGGGCTTGCTGAGCCGCCGCCTCGAACTCTGCTTTGGGGTATTCGCGATACACCTCTGTTGGCGCAAACCCACCCAGCGGTGGCGGCGTGACGGGCTCACCCAAGCGTGCCCGCAACACCTGCAAACGCTGGCTGGTTCGCTCGTATGCGTCGGGCTCTTTTGGGTTGGCATAAACAATCAAGTAAAGACGGCCTGATAAGTTATCAATCACCGCCACTTCTTCGGTTTGCAACAGGTAGATATCAGGCAAGCCCAAATCATCTGGGGGGCAACTGTGGGCCAGCTTTTTCTCGATGTGCCGCACCGTGTCGTAACCAAAGTAGCCGGCCAAGCCACCGCAAAAACGAGGCAAATCAGGCACCAGTGGCACCTTAAAACGCAACTTGTATTCGGTGACCGCGTCCAACGGGTTGCCACACAGTGTCTCCACCACAACGCCGTCTTGGTACACCTCTGTTTTGGCAGCGTCACCAAAGCCGCTGGCGCATAGCCAAGTTCGCGCTGGCAAGCCTATGAAACTGTAGCGGCCAAATCGCTCGCCACCCACAACGGACTCAAGCAAGAAGCTGTGCCGCCCGTCTTCGGCCTGCGCCAGCTTGAGGTACAGAGACAAAGGGGTTTCGAGGTCCGCAAAGGCTTGGGCCACCAATGGGATGCGGTTGTAGCCTTGATCGGCCAATGACAAAAATTCTGATTTAGATATCACAGTGCACCTGAAGATAAGAGAGTGATCTTCTGACGACCCCTATTCTGTGGTGAGGCCGCACTTGGTTGGCTCAAAGCCAAGCGGCACGACACAAGGGTCGCGCCTTACAAGCTTCAAGCCCGCCAGGGCCAAGCTCCCCGGTCGTGCTGACCTGAGGCGATGCGTTGGTGCACAAACATGAGATTAGTTTAGCCGATTTGATCAGACCCAAGCAGGCCTTTTGTCAAAGGCTGATGGCGCCACTGGCGGATCTCAAACACAGAAAACCCGGGCGCACCCGGGTGGTTTCAGCATTCTCAGGCTAGAAGTCGCTTCACTTGGCGCCTTCAGGTTCTGCACGGGGATAGCTCAACGGCTTGGGTGGTGGCTTGGCATTGTCGACTGCCGCGCGCTGCAGGGCCTCGAGGTAGCGCTCGCGCTGCAAGGTGACCATGGCGTTGACTTCATTGCGCAATTTTTCGACATCATTGATCTTGCCAGACAAGCCATTCAAGCGCCGGTCTAAGCTGCCAACAGCCGCGCGTTGCGCGTCGACTGTTGCCTTGAGAGAGCCAATTTCTTTGACCAGTGCGCCGTTGGACGCGCCGACTTGCTTGGCCGCCTCTTGGGGCACCTTGCCAACGGCCTCTTGCGCCGCGCTCAACGCCTGTTGTATGGTCGATTCAAACCGATTTTGAGCACTCGCCAACGCCTCTTGTTTGGCATTGAACAACTGAACGCTGCGATTGAGCGACTCAACCGACTGGGTCGCCGCATTGAGCTCAACCACGCGCTTACCAACTGCCAACAACATCGCATCGAGCTCTGCTGTTCGCGCGCCCACACGCATCGCCGAAACGGTGAACAGCACGGTCGACAAAAACATCACGATGCCGCCTACCGCGACCAAGATTTTGAGATAAAAGATGTTCTTGCCGTTGACCTCGCTCCATTCATTCATGGATTTGCGCAGGTTTTCACTGACCGTGGTCGCCGTCATGGCGCTGCGATTGGCCAAGTCGGCCGACTCCAAAACAGCCTCGGTGAGCACGTCCACGTGCCGACCAAAGCGATCCAGCTCCAGCTGAATGTCAGGGTTGATCTGCGACGCATACTCGGCCTTGGACTCAGGCTCGGATGATGTTTGATCTTGCTCGCCAGCGGTTTCTGTCTCAGCCGCGCTCTGTGCCAAAACCTCGTCGTTGGGCTCGGAAATCGGCTCCTCTGACGGGTCTGGTTGATTTTCGTTTTGGGTCTGTTCACTCATGGCAGCGCCTCTCTGTTGCAGCTTTCACACTCAATTGGTTTCATCTAATGAAGGGGCCTGAATCGACCACTCTAGGTACTGCACGCCAAATACGGCGCGCACGGCGTTGACGGCGGGACAAGCAGGCATGACCACAACGATTCGTCCTGGCGTCTGCGCGTCTGCGTTGGGCACGCCCATCAACACCTGCAAAGCCCCTGGGTCCAGTAACTCGGTGGCTTTGACGACCAGAATCGGGAATGGTGGTACTTGCTCTTTGACGGAGGCACTTGCTTGTCTTTGGGACAACGCAGCGCGCCAATGGTCGAATTTTTGGTCTTGCTCACCGCTGGAAACTGGCGCGACGAAGTCGATCACAGACCCAGGGATTTGCTGGAGCATGCGCACCAACAGGTGCGAGTATTGCTCGAGCACATCGGGGTCTGAGCTGGTCACCAACAAGTTCATGCCCTCGCCGACGAGCCCGCGAACCAGTCCCTCAGCCCGAATGCGGTCGCTGGTTCTAGGCCAAGCCAGGACCTCATCCCAACCTAGACCGAAATCCTCCACAGCCTCAATTTCAGGCGCAAACGAGGACAACTTGGCACGCACTTGCCGATTGCCTTCCCGCAAATGTTGCAAACGGCCTCGAAAATCTTTACGAGCAACCGACGGAGAACCGAGCCGACTCATGCGCCCAGCTTTGCGGACGGCGTCACCACCCTGGGACCATGCTGCCAAACCCGCATCACCGGCCTGTGCCCAGCCAGATTGAGCTGGTGCAGATATCACAGGCACACGCGCTCTGCGTGGAGACTGCGGGTCAACAGGAGCGCCGACAGTCCGCTCAGGACGCGCAGAGACGGCCCGCGTGTGATCCTCTGAAAGGGTCACCTCGTGCGCTTGCTCTGAACGAATGAGTTGGCTGTTGCTCATATTTAGACCTTGAAAACGGTTATCCGCTTTGAGGAATCGGATCGAACTCCAATTTCTTCAGTATTTCTGGCGTATCAGCTCGGTACCAAGAGAGGACCAGCACCGAGCTAAGCACCAAAGAAACCAAAATCAGGCCGACAGCCCATTTATTTTTGCTCTTGGGTTGGCTGGTGGAGTCGGGCAAAGGCAATATGTCTGGCCAAGCGGGTGACGGCTCCGGCAATGGGGGAGCAGCATGACCGCGCAAGTTCGGCTTGGCCGAATCAGTTGCGGTTTGGGCTGTGGCGGTCGGAACAGCACGACCCTGTAGCGGGGCAAATCCGCGAGCCACATCGGGGAGCTTTGATCCATCCGCTGCACCTAAGTCTCGCAACCAAGCAAGCAGTGCGGGGCGTTGATGGTGTGGGGTTTGCTCAAGCAGGTGCTGCACCTCCTCCATGTCAGGCATGGCAATGCGCCAATGCACGTGACGCTTACCCAGCAAGGCGCGGCGCGTGGAGACCTCTGGCCCCTCGTCCATCACCAAAACCAGGCGGACGTTCACGCCGGGGAAATCCAAAGCCAAACGCGCCATGACCTGCAGCTCACTTTGCTGAACCGCACCACCATCGTTGACGACCAAAACTCGAACGGGCGCGCCATGTAGCGGAGCCTCGCGGGCTTGTTGCAAAGGCACTGAGGCCAACCACTGGTTGAATCGTTGGAGCAACACCTCGGTGGTGGTGGCAAACACAACTTCGATGTGAAGATTTGGCTCTTGCCTCAGGCGGCGCACCAACAAACGAGAGTAGTGATCGAGAACGCCTGGGTGCTCTGCGCTGATCAGCACATTGGCTGATTCATCCATCAGCGCATGAATCAGCCCCTCGGCGCGAACCCGGTCACTCCCCCGAAGCCACGCCTGGTGCTCATCCCACTCCAGTGTCAACGGGGCAAGTTGGGGCTCGATGCGTTCAGAATTTGTCATATCAGGCCCCTTCAATGCAGGTCATGCACGGGTTTGCCGTCCACATCAAACTCCAAGTGCTGCGGCACTTGTGGCTTGGGCTTTTGCGCGGGCGCTTGACCGGGCTGAGCGCTCGAGAGGCCGTAGACGTAGGCAATGACTTGCGCGACCGCGATGTACAAATCCTCTGGAATTGGCTGATCCACATCGGTGGTGTAGTACAGCGCACGAGCCAGTGGCGGCGCTGCAAACAGTTGCACGTCGTGCGCACCCGCCTCTTCTCGGATCCGAGCGGCCATGTGATCAATACCCTTGGCCACCACAATCGGGGCGCCCTCGCCCGTCGGGTCGTAGCTCAAGGCCACTGCAAAGTGCTCTGGGTTGGTAATCACCACATCCGCGTCTTTGACATTGGCCATCATCCGGGCATTGGACAGTTCACGCTGGCGACGGCGAATTTGTGCCTTCACCTCAGGACGGCCCTCCGCGTCTTTCATCTCATCTTTGACCTCTTGCTTGGTCATGCGCATGCGCTTCAAGAACGCGTGCTTTTGGTACGGCACATCAATGGCGGCGATCACGGCCAGCGTCAAAGCAATGTAGAGCCCCGCCTGAACAACCATGTCCCCAGCGTGCGCCATCGCCGGCTGCAAGGCCATGCGCCCAAGCGCGGTCAATTCTGTGAGGTTGTCGTTCAAGGTGTACGCCAAGACACCTGCAACCAAAGCAAACTTCAGCAATGCCTTGAGTAACTCAATGCCAGCACGGGGCCCAAACATGCGCTTGAAGCCCTCGATCAATGAAAACTTACTGAGTTTGGGGGCGATGGCCTTGCCAGAGAACAAATACCCCCCCGTCATACCCGCCGCCAAAATCGCGATGACCACTGTGACGACGAATACGGGGACAAACACAGCAAGCGCATCCACCAAGGTCGATGCAAACATGGCAGGCAGCAACTCGGGTGATTTGATGATTTTGTTGTCGAAACGAAAGGCCGCAGCAAAAACCGCAGAGAGGCGATCAAACAGCCAAGCGCCGCCCATGAAAAAGAAGCTCATAGCTGCGATGGTGACGGCTGCAGCCGGCAGCTCTACAGAGCGGGCCACTTGGCCATCTTCACGCGCCTTTTGAAGTTTTCGCGCGGTCGGCTCTTCGGTGCGCTCTTGTGCGGTGGACTCTGCCATCAGATCACCCCCAGCACCGATTGGACTTCAGACAAGCCGCGCACCCACAGCCACTGCAAGCGCTCGCCCATGCTGCCCAGGGCAATCCAGAGCACCACCAAGCCAACGATCAGCATGGCTGGGAAACCCACAGCAAAAATATTCAAACTGGGCGCAGCCCGTGTCACCACGCCAAGGCCTATGTTGATGAACAACAAGGTGACCAAAACGGGCAGCGCCAACAAGACGCCTCCGATGAACAGCATAGAGCTCCACTCAAGCAAGGCTCGCACTGCCAAGACAATGTCATAGGTGGTTGCCACAGGTATCGTGCGAAAACTTTCGAGCACCAAGCCAATCGTCATGGTGTGGCCGCCCAGCCCCACGAAAATCAACGTGCCCATCACAATCAACACTTGACCAATGATAGGAACGCTACCCATATTGGGATCCACCATGTTGGCCATCGACAGGCCCAATGTGGCTGAAATGGCCTGACCGCCCACCACAAATGCACCCACAACGATTTGCAAGATCAGGCCCATCAAGATGCCAATAAAGACCTCTTGCAACAAATACAAAAGCCCTGTCGCTGAAACCGGATCTAGAACGGGCCAGTCGTGCATGGGCCAAATCAGCCATGTCAAAACCACGATCAGAGAGATTCTCAAACGCAACGTGATCGAGCCCTGTGACAAGATCGGGGCGCTGAGCACCAGTGCAGAAATGCGCGTCATTGGCCACAGCAGGGTGTAGAACCGTGCGGTCACTTCGTTGGCCAGTAACTCGATCGCCATGGTCAGCCCTACTGGAAGAACACGTCGGGTATGCGCTCGAAAATTCGCCGCGTGAAGTCCACCATCGTGCCGATTTGCCAGCCGCCAAAGATCACCAAGGTGAGAGCCAGTGCTGCCAACTTTGGAATGAAGCTCAGGGTCGCCTCATTGATCGACGTTGCGGCTTGGATGATGCCGATGAATAGGCCCACACCCAAGGCGATTAAAAGCAACGGGGCGGCAACCAGCACAGCGACCCAAAGGGCTTCGCGAACCAAATCAACAACGGCGGCGGTATCCATGGTGCTTCCTTTAACCTGGCATCACAAAGCTAGACGCGAGTGAGCCCATGATCAGACTCCAGCCATCGACCAACACAAAAAGCATGAGCTTGAACGGCATCGAGATCATCATTGGTGAGAGCATCATCATGCCCATGGCCATCAAGACACTGGCGACAACCAAGTCGATCACCAAGAACGGGATGTAGATCATGAAGCCGATGGTGAATGCGCTTTTCAATTCCGAGGTGATGAAAGAAGCCACCAAGGTAGAAAACGGCACGTCAGCTGGCGAGTTCAACTCGGTCGCGCCGCCAATTTGCATGAACATTGCGATGTCTGCCTCGCGGGTCTGATTGATCATGAAACCGCGCACCGGGATTTCAGCCTGGGCCAACGCCTCTTCAAAGCCCAAGCCATCGTTGAGGTATGGCAGCAGCGCGTTTTGATAGACATCATTGAAAACAGGGGACATCACGAAGAATGTCAAAAACAGCGCCAAGCCGACCAATACCATATTGGGCGGCGTTTGCGCGGTACCCAATGCTTGGCGCAACAGCGACAACACGATGATGATGCGCACAAACGACGTCATCATCAGCAGCATCGACGGCAACAGCGTCAATGCCGTCATGAGCGCGAGCAACTGCAGCGTCAAGCTGTACTGCGTCCCGCCACCGCCTTCGCTGATGGTAACTGCGGGTAAGCCAGCAGCCATGGCGCCGAGTGGCAAAAGCGCCAAGGCGCCTACCCAAATGGCTTTGTTGCGCATCAACGTGCCTCGTCGCTTTCTTCGGCTTGAACGCCTGACTCACCCAAAGGCCACTCTGCAAGCCGCGTGATACCTGAGGGACTCACACCGACCATGACCCTATGGCCATCGACTTCGACCAACAACAGGCGCTGTCGCATCCCGAGGGTCAAGCTTTCTCTGACGACCATGAGCCGCGTCCATTTTTTAAAGCCAGCCTGCGTTTGTTGGGCCAGCCAACGGTATGCCCACAAGCCACACACCAGCAACGCCAGCACCAAGGCCAAGCTGCCCAAGAGGCGCAGCCATTCACCTGTTCCAATGACACTGCTCATGGTGGCTGAATCCTCAGAGGTTGCGGATGCGCTCTGATGGCGGCACCACTCGGGTCAAGCGAATGCCATAGCGCTCATTCACCAGCACAATTTCGCCCTGCGCAACCACCGTGTTGTTGACGATCAGGTCCAAAGGTTCGCCGGCCATGCGGTCCAACTCCACCACGCTGCCTTGGCTCAAACGCATGAGATCGCGGATCTTGATGTTGGCACGCCCAACCTCGATGTTTAAGGTAACAGGGATGTTTTGCAGAACTTCTGCATCAATTTTGCGATCGTTTTCAACGCCAGTTTGTTCGGTTGTTGCCTCACTCATAGCGAGCTCCTTGTTGATTCGGTACCTGTTGCAAGCGAACAGGATTTTCTAAACGCAAAGCGACTTGGGACCCCAGGTTGCCAACTTGGCCGTCAAATATCGGCACCTCGTTGACGATCAAACGCGCGAAGTCGGGTTTCTTGAAAGGCAAAACGTCACCGACAACCATGTTTTCAAATTGGTTGAGTGTGATGACCACCTCGCCCATGGACACATTGGCCACGAGCTCAGCATCTTTGACCGCGACGCCCAACTCGTTGGCCCACACCCGATCAGACTCTTCGCTGGCGTCACTGGTTTGGACCCGACTGCGGAACACGTCACGCAAGGGTTTGAGCGCGCTGTAGGGGTAGACCATGTCAAGAAAGCCGTTGGCGTCCTCGCCGCCCTCGGACTCAAAACGGCTCACCACCACCAAGTCGTTTTCATCGGCGATCTGTGCAAACTGCGGGTTGATCTCCGAGCTCATGACTTCGAATTCGACGGGCAGAACTGGGGACCAGGCTTCTTTCATAGAACGAAAGAACACACTCAAAATCAGCTTGATGATGCGCGACTCTGTCGGCGTGAACAGGCGCCCTGATGGCAGCTGCCCAACGCCTTTGCCAAAGCCACCAAAGAAGCTGTCGAGTGAGCTGA
>CBFIFT010000009.1:15028-30691 GCA_965661935.1 Burkholderiaceae bacterium
AACGACAGAGGGCTCAATGACCACCATGGTATTGCCGCGCAGAGGCTGCATGCGCACGATGTTCACCGACAGGGGCGCTTTCAAAGGCTTCAAGTAGTCACCAAAGCGCATGATCTGGACACGCGCTGGGTTGATTCGTGGCGACGTCCGCAAAACCTCGAGCATTCCCAGCCGGTACAGCCGAATGAATCGCTCGTCGATCATGTCCAAAGAGGACACGTTGATGCCCAGGCTGCTGTCCTCCGCAGCCAAGTCGTGCTTGATCACCTGAGCGCCCAGGTTGACGCCCGTATCTACCTCAATGGCGCCACTTTCGACGCCCTCGGCCAGGGCTTGCAACTCTTCAGCGCTCAGCAATTGCTCGGTTTCAGCCATACGGGCTCGCTCCTTTTGCGCTCAGGCTCACTGCACCACGAATGCGGTGAAGTAGACGCCCTCAATGCCGCCAAAGTTTTCGTACTCTTCGAGCAAGGCGTTGACTTCAAGCCGAATGCGCTCTGCCAAATCTTTGCGAAAAGATGGCTTGCTCAACTCGGCTTCTCCAGTCTGACGCATGATGTCTAAGATGGCGCTGCGAATGGCAAAGTCGTGCTTCTCGATGTTGGCCACGACGCGCTCGTCGTAATGGGTCATGAAGGCAACTTGCAATTGCATGACCTTGCGCGAGTTGTCCAAGTTGGCCAACAGTTCGCGCTCCATCTCTTTGTAGGTGTAGACAAACTTTTCGTCTTCTGGCGTTTTCTTGGTCACCGCAGTGGGCACATCGCGCTTGGCAGGATCGCTGGCCTCGGCGGCCGCTTTTTCGAGCTCGGCCACTTTTTCCTCTGCCGCAGCTTCGCCGCTTTGCTTATCGAAATAGCCAGTGAAAAACAAGGTTCCGAACACGGCACCCACCAACAGCAAAATCACCACAAGGGTGATCACGATGATCATCACCAGTGGGCTCTTCTTTTTTTGGCCTTCGTCTTCGACGTCTTCATCTGCCATTTTGTAACCTCTTTAATGGTTGAGTTGACGAATCAAGCCCATATATCTAGGGCGCTTTCACTCATTTTCAATCGGGCGGGAAGCCCTGCAACCTCTAGCCCCGCATCCTGAACAGGCGCCAACTGAGCCTGGGCACTGCCTGAATGTGTCGAATTACCGCCACTTTCACGCTTTTGCTGCCCTCCGACATCCAACGAAGCAACATCTATGCCAGCGCCAACCAACACCTCTCTGAGGCGTGGCAAGCTGTCTTGAATCAACTCGCGGGTCGCCATGTGAGCGGCCTGAAAACTTGCTTGCAGGTCATTGCCCTTCATGCCCAAGGTCACATCAATGTGGCCCAAATCTCGGGGATTCAAGCTCAACGACATACGCCAATGGCCCCGTTGGATCTGTGCTTGCAGGCGCTGGGCCAAGGCCTCTCCCATTTTCTGTGACAGCTCTTCTGTAGCCCCTTGCTGACGACCCAAGAGCAGGGCATCTTGTTGCAACACGTCTTTGGTCGCCACCAAGGGCTGGCCTGGTGTCGAGGTGGATGTGGGCAGGCTCACGCCTTTCGCATCAACCGGCGCCCCGTCAGCAGCATCAGGGACAAGAGATACCGAGGCCTGCTTGACCGCGCCCGCTAACAGCAATGGCACTGCCCCGGGGATCGCCTGATGGAGATCCAACGACTGGCGCCACACGGGCGCCTCTTTCGGCAAGGTGCCTGCGGCAAGCGCCTGCTGCTTCATTTGCGCCAAGGCTTGGCTCAAATCCATGTTGGAAAGCTTGGCTTCGGGCCTCAACAAGCCCAGCTCATCTACAGTGGCATCGACTGTGGCACCACCAGCTCCGAGCATCAGCGGATTGAGTTGGGTCGTCGTTGGCTGAGCGCCTGTCGCCTGCTGGCGCTCAAGGCCTAGCCCGACGCGGGTCAGCGTAGCCATGATATCCATGGGGGATGCGTCGCTCGAGAGTGCATCCAACCCACTGGGCGCGGCCAGCGATGCATCTGTTCGTGACATGGCAACATCTATCGGCGCCACAATGGCTGACCAATCTATGCCCTGGTCATTGGCAAATGCTTCTAAGTCACCCTCTTGCAACTGCACTTGACCGTCACTGATCACTTGCAAGTTAGGCCCCAAACGCCAAGCGTGAAGCTGTCCAGGTTGCAAACCATCCACCGATGCACCACCCTCGGCATCCGAGGCTTCTGGCGCTGGTTCTGACGACTTACCCGCCGAGTGGACAAGACCACCTGCGCTTTTTGACGCCTCTGGCGCTTCAGCCTTGGTTTCGGTGCGCTTGTGCTGAGGCACGTCGGCAAGCTTTTGCCCCCGCGCAGCGGGATCAGGCTCTGTTCGATCAGGGCGGCTTGACTCGTGCTCTTGTCGCTGACGCGTGGCTCGCGCCATGGCGTCTCCAAAGCGGCCGTTGGCCTCACCGCCTCGCTCGGGCGCTGCCTCGCGATGATGTGGCTGCGCGCTGGTGGAGCGCATGTCGGCGGGTGAAAAGTTGACTTGCTGCATCACGGTTTTCTCCAAATTCGTCTCACCTGCGAAGCGGCAAACTTTTGCCACTCTCGCGGGGTGATGCCCAGTTAACGCAAGCGCCATGCCAACCACCGTGTTTTTCAGCCCAACCCGAACCCTCGGCTTGGCACGCTCATTGCTTTATTGGGTCGAGACCGGGTTCATTTGGCCCGAAAAGAATACTTTAGATTTCGCAAAACGAGCATTCACACCATGAGCACACTGAGTCTGTCAACGATCCGACAGAGTATGTCGCAGAGCCCCTTGTCGGGTCTCAGCATTCCTGCGCTGGTGCTCATCATCATGAGCCTGTTGGTGCTGCCTATGCCCGCAGTGCTGCTCGACATTTTGTTCACCTTCAACATCGCCACTGCATTGGTCATCATCATGGTGGCCATTGCCACCCGGCGACCTCTGGATTTTTCCTCATTTCCCTCTGTGCTCTTGTTCGCAACGATGTTGCGCTTGGCGCTCAACGTGGCATCGACACGGGTGATTTTGATTGAGGGCCATCAAGGGGGCGACTCAGCCGGAAAAGTCATCGAGGCCTTTGGCGAGTTCATCATCGGCGGCAACTATTTAGTGGGCTTTGTGATTTTTGTGATCCTGATGATCATCAATTTCATTGTGGTCACCAAAGGCGCAGGCCGGGTCTCTGAGGTCAATGCGCGGTTCACGTTGGATGCAATGCCCGGCAAACAAATGGCTATCGACGCAGATTTAAGCGCCGGCGTCATCGACCAAGAGCAGGCCAAGAAGCGCCGCGAAGAGTTGTCTCAAGAGTCAGATTTTTTTGGATCGATGGACGGTGCTTCAAAGTTTGTCAGCGGCGATGCGATGGCCGGCCTTTTGATTCTGTTGATCAACATCGTGGGTGGCTTGGCCATTGGTGTGGCCCAGCACGATTTGAGTCTCAGCGAAGCTGGACGCGTCTATACCCTGCTCACGATTGGTGACGGCTTGGTGGCACAGATACCTTCATTGTTTTTGTCACTCGCAACGGCCGTGATTGTCACGCGCGTCACCACGGCAGAGAACATGACCGAGCAGGCCATGGGCCAACTCTCTAACCCAACGGCCCTGTTTGTGGCCGCGGGCATTTTGGGCATTCTGGGTATTTTTCCTGGCATGCCCCACGCCGTGTTTTTGTCTTTGGCAGGCGCGACTGCAGGCATTGCGTTTTTAATCATGAAGCAGCGCGTCGAGGCCTCTGCTCGGGCCGAACAAGACAACCAGCCCGCCGCCACCGGTGCGAAAGAGCTTGGATGGGACGACGTGGATGCCGTCGATTTGGTCGGGCTTGAAATCGGCTACGGGTTGATCCCTTTGGTGAACACCGAAGCAGGTGGGCAGTTGATGTCGCGGGTCAAAGGGGTTCGCAAGAAACTTTCGGCAGAGCTGGGGTTTTTGATTCAGCCTGTGCGCATTCGTGACGCACTGAATTTAGAGCCCGATGGCTACCACATCATGCTCAACGGCGTGGTGCGTGGCAAAGGCGAAGTCAAAGTTGGCAAAGAGCTGGCCATCAACCCAGGGCAGGTTTACGGCAAACTCGAAGGCAAGCCCACGCGCGAGCCTGCATTTGGCCTAGAAGCGGTTTGGATTGACCCGTCCCAAAGGGACTACGCGCGCACATTGGGCTACACCGTGGTCGACGCTAGCACTGCCATGGCCACCCACTTGAACAAGGTGCTGCGAGACAATGCCAGCGAACTGCTCAGCCACGATGAAGCCCAAGCCCTGTTGGACAAGCTCGCTGCGCGCTCACCCAAGTTGGTCGAAGAGCTGGTGCCTGGCAAATTGTCTCTCGGGGTGATCACCCGCACACTGCAGCTTTTGCTTGCTGAAAACGTGCCGGTGCGCAACATGCGCTCCATTGTGGAAGCGCTGACAGAGGCGAGCGAGCGCTCCAAAGAGCCTGAGCAGCTGGTCGCCATGGTGCGCCCAAAGCTGGGTCACGTGATCGTTCAAGCGCTGGTGGGGCCTGAGGCTTCGCTCGAGGTGATGACTCTAGAGCCACAGCTTGAGCAACTTTTACACAACGTGTTGCAACAAAACGGTCATGGTCAAGCGGTGCTAGAGCCCAATTTGGCAGAGGGCTTGTTTGCTGCGCTGCGTGACACTTCGAAAAAAATGGAAGACGAAGGAAAACCTGCTGTGCTCGTGGTCTCGCCCGGCGTGCGCAGTTGGCTTTCCAAGGCCGTGAAGCATCGGGTCAACGACTTAACGGTGCTGTCCTACAGCGAAATTCCTGATGAGCAAGCGGTGAAAGTCATTCACACCGTTGAAGCCCACCAAAAACAGAAATAAACCACTGAGTTGAGGTAACCATGGAACTCAAACGCATCCTTGCTCGCGATAGCAAAGCCGCCACAGATGAGGCACTGGCGAAGTATGGAAAAGACGTCTTGATCGTCTCAAGCAATCGCGTGAACGGCTTAACTGAGCTCATCGTTGCCATCGATGTTCAATCGACCGCGCAGCCCAGCCCAGCACCTGCAGCAACGCAGCCCACATTCAAACCCGCCACTGATGCAGTGGCGGCACCCAACCCCGAGGCGCAACGCTTGGCCCATGAGTGGTCGCGCTTCGAGTCTCAGGGTAACCCCAATCGAGCCGACCTGACTGCGCCCAAGCAAGCCATCCGCGAATTTGCCAGCGCGCTAGAGCGCACCCAGCTGGGCGCTGGCACAAAATCTGAAAGTTCCGCCACACAGGACTCGCACGTCGAGCCCGCTGCAAAAACCATTGCGCCGAGCATGAAGGCTGCGTCAGACACGGCCACGGAGCTTGTAACGCCCAATGGGGTTGGGACTGTGCCTCCGATCACAACCGATGAGCGTGCCCGCGAAGCCATGCGCGCTGAAGAAATTGTTGAACTGCTCAAAGTCGAGCTCCAAGCGCTTCGGCGCGAGTTCCGCTTGTCACAGGGACAACAAAGCGCTGTGCAGGCCACTCCGTCCGAAGCGATGCAACCACTGTTTGCTCAATTGGTTGAGCTCAACTTGCCTGCTAAGCTTTCGCAATTGATCCACGATTGCTGGTCAGGTCAGACCGACCCCATCGCCGCACTTGGCGCCCTCGAGTCGTCCCTCGCCCAACGCCTGCCTCAAAGTGTCACGGACTCAGTTTGGCAAGGGGTGCACGTGGTGTCTGGTCCATCGGGCAGTGGAAAAACAACTCTGGTCAGCAAGCTGGCTATGCAAGCGGCCGCACAATGGGACGCTGATGAAGTGGCCTGGATCAGCTTGGCCGACCACAGGCCAGGCGCATGGGGTCAAACGCAACTTTCTGCTGCTGCCTCCGGCGTTGCAACCTATCGCGCCAAAGACGCCCATGCGCTACAGGCCTTGTTAGCCGAACTCAGCCACATGAAGTTGATCCTGATCGACACAGCGGGCGTGCAGTTCGAACTGCAGGCAGATGTTGCGCTAGAAGCAGCGCCCGATGCGAAACTGCACATGGTTTTGCCTCTAGACGCCACCCACACCCATGCCCGCGCGGTGTTGTCCAGACCCCGCCTCGAAAGCCTGATGCTGAGTAAAGTCGACGAAGCGCAGGCTCCGTGGCCATGCTTGAACGCCCTGTTAGATCACGGCGTGTGCATCAGCCACATCAATGACAACCCCCGCCAACATGCGCCGTTGCAGCCGTTTCAGACCAGCGCCTTGGTGGAGCGAGCCATGTCAGCGCTGTGTCAATCGCCTGCGTCCACGCCCCCGGGGAGCTTCAGCCCAGCAGAGGCGGGCTCTGCGTCCTTTGGTACCGTAGAAATGGCAGGTGCCTATGTCTAATCAGCACATACCCCAGGTCATTGGCATTGCCAGTGGCAAAGGAGGCGTGGGCAAAACCACGGTCTCGACCAACTTGGCAACCGCCTTGGTCCATGCTGGCAAGCGTGTCTTGCTCATGGACGCCGACATGGGTATGGCCAACGCTCAGATTGCCTTGGGCTGCAAAGCCACTTACAACATTGGGCACGTCTTGCGTGGAGAAAAATCACTCAAAGAGATCTTAGTCAAATCAAGTCAGGGCGCCTTTTTGGTGCCTGGCGCCTCGGGCATGCGCGAACTGGCCGCCATGGACGACGCTGCAACAGCTGGGATCATCGCTGCATTTGACGACTTGGCAGATGACTTTGACGTGGTCATCGTCGACGTGGCGGCGGGTATCTCGCCATCTGTTTTGACGTTTTTGGCAGCCTGTCATCGACGCTTCATCGTGGTGAAGGACGAACCAGCGTCGATTGCTGATGCCTACGGGATCATCAAAGTGATGACCCGCGACTACGACTTAAATGAAATTTATTTGGTGCCCAATATGGTGCCGTCCCAAGCTTTGGGGTGGCAGCTGTATCGTCGCCTCAACGAAGTCTGTCACCGGTTTTTGTCCCATAGTGTGGCCTACCTCACCTCCATCGAAGCGGACGAGTTTGTCCTTCAGTCGCTGCGCAAATACACCTCGGTGATTCAGCACGCCCCGGGCGGGGCCGCATCTAGAGACTTTCATCGCCTAGCGGACGCAGTGATGAAGCTGCCACCGGTCGCGGCGCCCAACGGGCACATACAGTTTTTTGTCAATCGCCTGGCGCAAAGCGCTGAGGAAGGATAAGCCATGGCCGCTGCACCGATTGCAATGTACGAGAGCACCCGAAGTGGCGGGCAAGAGCAAAATCGGCTCGTGCTTGATCACATGGACTTGGTTAAACGCGTGGCTTTGCACTTGAGGCCACGCATACCACCCTACATGGAGCTTGATGAACTCATTCAAGTGGGCATGGTCGGGTTGATCGAAGCGTCCAGGGCTTTTGACCCCGGTATGGGTCACGAGTTCGAGCACTTCGCCTTGCGTCGGGTCAGGGGTGCCATGCTCGACGAAGTTCGCCGCTTATCCTCCTTGCCCCGTTCAGCTGTCGCTTTCAACAAAAGCGAGCAATCAGCTACCCAAGCTTTGGCCTCTGAGTTGGGACGCCAGCCCAGCCAAGCCGAGCTGGCGGAGCACATGGGCAAAGACGTCGAGCAGTTTCAAAAAGAGCGAGGAAATGCATATCGGTTTGAAACCTTCTCGATGGAAGTGGTGACCGAAGAGGTGTTGGGTTTGGCCGCCGATTCAGCCTACCAGCCAGAGATGGCCGTTGAGCATGAGGAGTTCATGGGTGCCGTGACGGATGCCATCGCAGAGCTCCCCGAGCGTGACCAGTTGGTGATGCAGCTTTATTACGTTGAAGAGCTGAATCTCAAAGAAATTGGTGCCATCTTGGAGGTCAGCGAATCGCGGGTCAGCCAGATTTTGTCTGGCGTGGTCAAAAAACTCCGCGCTCAACTACAAATGGGCTAGGGGTTTCCACCACACTTTCGGACAGGCCATCCTAAGTTGGCATAATCAGTTAAGTTAACTAATCATTTTTTGCAGCCTGCCCTCCGCATGTTCGACCTGTTCAAGTCCAAATCCCCTGCGCAATTGCGTGACCAAGCCCAAACTTTTTACGAAAAGACAGTGGGAGATAAGAACGCGCCCAGAGCGGTCAAAGTTCGTTTGGGCATGCTGATGCGGACCCACGTTGACAAACTGTTCGTGATTGGCGCCAAACAAGCGATTCAGTACGATCAAGCTTTGGCCGCAGCCATCACCCAAGGCACAGAGCGCCCTGACCCTCCAACCGCTTCACCCCATTTGACAATCAAGACTGGTGACAACGAGGTTCAAAGCTACATCCCGCCACAATATGCCAATGCAGTGTTCAATTTGGGTATGCGCTATCAGACGCAGCAAATCGGCGCAGAGCAGGCAATTGAAGTCGCTCAATCGATTTTGGACACCATATGCTACGAAGAATTGGCTTTGCCGCAGTCCTTTGAGGCATTGAAGTTTTTGCGCGACGAGCTTGAGTCAGAGAGTGACGAGGAAGGCGCCGACTAGGTCATGGGAACATTCCTGGTCATTGTGGCGTCTCTGCTGCTGCTTTTGGTTTTGATTTTTTTGCTGCAAAGGGTTGCCCGATTAGAGGAAGCCGCCAGAGGCATCGGTCAATCAAGCACCAAAGCGGTCGCATCCAACGATCCCATTGACCGCTTGTTCAGTAAATATGACGGACAAGCCCTTTGGGATTTGCTGGCGTCGCAAACCACGCCAAATGATATTGAGCCTCAATTGCTAGAAGAGGCGCGACAGCGCTATTCGTTTATTTTGCTGGCCCACGCAACACGCTTGTTTGAGTCAGGCGCGCGTGGCCTGTCAGAGTCACCCGGCAATGCGCAGCGCATTGTGACGATGCGAGGTGCAGTGCAGTCTTGGCTACCCCAAACCTATGCGGTTTCGCTGTTCGAGTGCGGGCGGCAATCGCGCGCCGCCAACGACGAAGCTTCACGCGAACCCATACGCCAGAGGTTGCTAGAAATCAGTCAAGCGATGGCGCCTGCGCTTCAAGCAGGGGTCTTGCTACAACTCAGCGACCGGCTATTGCCACGCAGCGCTCCCGCTTCAGGCACCCATCCAGACATGGCTGCCTGATTCAAGTTTTTCGGTGGTCCGCCGAATCTTGAATGTATCCGAGTTCATGTTTGTATTTGAAGGGTAGTTCCATGCGTGTGAATCACAAGGCGATCCAGAGTTATGGCAATGTTCAGATTGACTCTGGCATCGTTGACGCCAACGCGGCGCAATTGATTCTGATGCTATTTGATGGCTTGATCGATAACCTGCTCGACGCCAAGCGCCACATGGGTCTGGGACATATCGCTGAAAAATCATTCCATATCAGCCGCGCTTCGCGCATTGTGATCGGGCTTCGGGCCGCACTCAACTTTGACGATGGCGGTGAACTGGCTCTCAACTTGGACGACCTCTACGGCTATTTTCTGCGCAGGCTCACGGCCGCCAATGTGCAGAACGACGCAGACATGCTTGATGAGATATATGGCTTAACCCTTGAGGTGCGCCAAGCTTGGAGCACGCTGCCCCCTCTCAACCCAGCCGCTCGCCGCTGATCACACAACGACGATCATGAAATCTACCGAGATTCGGCTCGCTCGCATCGCCGATCGCTTTGTTTGTGAGCACCGCAGCCAGCATGTGGAGCCTTGGTTTGGATTGCTGTTGGCCAATATCTGTAGTGGGTTGAGAGCTGGCACACCAAGTGATGCGCAAGGGCTGCCGCTGCGCAGCACCCAAGCTGCCTTGGCGATGCTGCGCGATTTGGGCGACATGATCGATACAGCTAACGGCGGTGAGATGGCAACATCTCTGATGGAGCTGTTGGACTACATCGGTCGTGGATTGAGCAAGCCCGCGACACGGGCTGAGTTTGCCCAAGAAGCCCTCAGGCTACTGGAGGGGGTCCATGCCGCTTGGTCGACCGATGCGGGGCTGTTTCCGCTGAAATCGCGCGATCACTCAAACACAGCGCACACCCTCCACTGATTTCGCTTGGCTGCGCGCTGGTCGTGCGGCTTAGATTACAGCTAAAATGCAGGCCTCCGCGGGCGTAGTTCAATGGTAGAACTTCTGCTTCCCAAGCAGACAGCGTGGGTTCGATTCCCATCGCCCGCTCCATTGCGTATCAATGGTCACAGAGTGGACTCAATTGAACGAATGTGAGTGATTGGTGCGGCTGGCGGGGATCGAACCCACGACCCTCGGCTTCGGAGGCCGATACTCTATCCACTGAGCTACAGCCGCACGGCTGCTTGTGTTGGGCAATTGCTGTCGATTGCCCTTGGTGCGCTGACATTCTATCAGTGGCATAGCTATAATCTTAGGTTTGTTGAAGCCGGACTTCGGTTTGGCTTGTTTTTATTTTGCTGCGCCTCGAGGATCACATGAGCGACCACCACACTGGCCCCATCAAAACCCCCGCCCAATTGTTCTGGGTCTCTCTCTTTTCTTTTATTGTGCCCGTGCTGATCATTGTGGGTTTGGTCAACTATGTGGTGTCAGACGAGGCGCCCGCAGCTGGTGCCGTCAATCAAGAGCTCGCGCAGGCCAAGCGTTTGCAGCGCGTTGGTACAGTCGAGATCCGAGACGCGAATCGTCCCCTGCGCGCCGGCGCAGAGGTTTATCAGAACCAATGTGCGGCTTGCCATGCCACCGGCGCAGCCGGTGCGCCTAAGTTTGGTGATATGGCCGCTTGGGCCGCCCGGATTGGCCAAGGTTACGAGGCGCTACTTAACAGCTCACTCAAAGGCAAAGGCGCCATGGGAGCCCAGGGCGGCGGTGAGTACAACGATTTAGAGATTGGTCGCGCGGTGGTGCATTTGGCCAACGCTGGTGGTGCGAGCTTTCCGGTGCCACAGAAGCCAGCTCAGTGATTTCAGCTGATTTATGAAAAGCCGACTGATGTCGGCTTTTTTTATGCGCTTCAGGGTTTCGGCGTTGGATGTCTTGTGAACTGGAAGTTTTTTTCTAGATCGGTGCGCGTCGTGGCTTGGAGCGGCCATTGGGCTTTCTCCCAGCAGTCTGCAAACAGCGCCATATCTTGCGATCTGACCACTGCGAGTTCACCCGCATGGCTAACATAGACCAGTTCTCTTTCGTCAGTCCACACGGTATCGATTGGAAACGGCCGGCCGAGGTGGGTTCGCGATTGCATAGCATGGTCAAAATGAAGCACCCAAGGGGCCGCCTCTAGGTCAACATAGACCTTTTGGGGGCCATTTTGAAAGTACCAGCATCCACTGGCATCGGCTTGGTAGTTGCGTTTGATGAACTCAATCAGGCCATGGTGCTGCAAACGCGCCCCTTTGGCCACCTTGGGGCTGTCGGGTTCGCCGAATGGCCCTGCGTTTTGCGCCGCGTCGTCACGCATGTACCAGTCGCCCTTTGCATCCAGGCCCAACCAACCATAGCAGGCGGGTACGTTGGGCCACTTTTTCATGGCGGCTTTGACCATATCGTCCATTCAGCAACCTCGTTGATTCAACCAGTCTAAAACGGCGTCGGCCATCGGCAATAGGCTGCCACGACCATCCCACCATTGTTGACGATGTGAATAACCCACGTGGCCACCATGGCTTGGATTTGCAAACGCCACGAACTCTGATGCTTGGGCGCCCTCAGTCATGGCCCGCCAGGGAACAAATGGGTCGTTTTTGGCATTGACTAGCAAGCAAGGGATAGCCACCTTGCCGAGATGGGGTTTGGCTGACGCTCTTTCATAGTAGTCGGCTACCCCTTGAAAGCCGTGTAGCGGTGCGGTGAACGCGTCGTCAAATGCTTCTATGGTGCGCGCGCGCAGCACGCTGTGCAAGTCAAATGTGCCGGGGTGTAGCTGGGCCTTTTCGCGCGCCTTGCGGCGCATGGTGCGCAAGAACATGGGCGTGTAGATCCATTGATTCGCGCCGCGCTGTATCGCTCGTCCGGCACTTGCCAAGTCAATTGGCGCACCCAGTGTGGCCATAGCTCGGATGTGCTGTCTGGCGCTTTCTTCCTGTAGGCAGGCCCAAAGGGTCAGCGCATTGCCGCCGAGTGACACGCCTATGGCCAAGTGGCGACTGGCCTGCGCGTGGACTTGGGATGCTCGGAGCATGCTCTGGACGTCATGCACGTCCCCCGAATGGTAGGCCCTGGCGAGGCGGTTGTTTTCGCCTGAGCAGCCCCTGAAGTGCGGCACGGCGATGCTCCATCCTCTCGCCATAGCCGCGACCGCAAATGCCGTGGCGTAGTGACTATGAGAAGAGCCTTCTAAGCCATGAAAAAGTGTGACATGGGTGTGCGAGTCGGGGTCGCCCATCACATCCATATCAAAGAAGTCGCCATCCTCAAGCTCTATCCGATGCCGCCGCCAACTTGCCTGAAGTGGTAGCCCGCCTTGCTGAGCTGTCAGATCACGGGGTCGCGACAACAGCGCGGAGCCGATGGTTTCGAGGTGCCCTCCCCTCATCCACAGTGGCGGCTTAGGATCAAAACGAAAAGCCATCACGGGTTAGTGAATGGTGGCCGACGGTGACAGCTGAGGCGATGGCATTTTCGGCTTCATCACGCCCGGGGATGCATGGTGCAACTGTAAGCGCCATCCACGACTGGTGATGGCATACACGTTGACCGCAATCACCTCGGCGATGGCTGGACCGTCATCCGTGGCAACATCTACCTCTTCAAGAACCGTTTGAATCACGTGCGCATCATGTTCGATTCGGTGGGTTTGTGTCACTTTCATGCGCACTTTTGCATTTGCAAATAGTGCTTCAAATAGTCGGCGAATATCGGTCGCGCCAGTGATCAGATCTCCGCCCGGCGGGATACAAACGGGATCTTCGTCCTGAGTCCAGCAGTCCATCAAACGCTCCAAGTCTCCGCGATTTAGCGCTTCATAAAACTGACGCTCGATGTCTTCTGCTGTGTTGAGCTGTTGCGATGGTTGCGGCATCCTGGAATTTTAAATTGGACCTGCCAAAAAAAACCGAGCCAAAGGCTCGGTTCTTCAGCTTGCTGAGCTGCTTCAGTTCTTGCGCATGCGTCGCAAAGCCGCGAGTTGAGCCGCCATGACAGCCAATTCGGCTTGCGCCGTGGCCACTTCAACTTCACTTTTGGCATTGCGCAAAGCTTCTTCCGCTTGGCGACGGGCCTCGGTGGCTCTTGCTTCGTCCAAATCGGCACCGCGAATGGCTGTGTCACTCAAGACGGTGACTTTGTGCGGCTGCACCTCAATGAGGCCACCGGCTACGAACACCAACTCTTCGGTGCCGTCGCTGAGTTTGATGCGCACAGAGCCTGGCTTGATGCGTGAAATCAAAGGCACGTGTCCGGGCAAAATACCCAGCTCACCTGACTCTCCGGGCAAAGCGACAAATGCAGCCTCTCCGCTGAAGATGCTGGCTTCTGCACTGACCACGTCAACGTGAATACTGTTCATGCTTAACTCCTGTTGGTCGCACATGCAAGGGGCGGCTTAGTGGCCGACCCTCTTGCACGAATTAAGCTCCCAGTGTTTTCGCCTTTTCAAAGGCTTCGTCAATTGTGCCGACCATGTAGAAAGCCTGCTCTGGCAAGTGATCACACTCGCCGTCTACGATCATCTTGAAACCACGGATGGTCTCGGCCAATGACACGTACTTTCCAGGTGAGCCGGTGAAGACTTCAGCGACGTGGAAGGGCTGGGACAGGAAACGCTGAATCTTGCGGGCACGGGCCACTGCGAGTTTATCCTCAGGAGCCAATTCGTCCATACCCAAGATGGCAATAATGTCGCGCAGCTCTTTGTAGCGTTGCAAGGTACCTTGTACACCACGAGCAACGGCATAGTGCTCTTGGCCGACCACGTGAGGGTCAAGCTGACGGCTGGTCGAGTCAAGTGGATCAACCGCTGGGTAAATACCCAGAGCTGCAATGTCACGCGACAACACAACGGTCGAGTCCAAGTGGGCAAAAGTCGTGGCAGGTGATGGGTCGGTCAAGTCATCGGCTGGCACGTACACGGCTTGGATGGAGGTGATCGAACCCACTTTTGTAGAAGTAATGCGCTCTTGTAGGCGGCCCATTTCTTCGGCCAATGTTGGCTGATAGCCCACCGCAGAAGGCATGCGGCCCAACAGCGCAGACACTTCGGTACCTGCCAAGGTGTATCGATAGATGTTATCCACAAAGAACAACACATCACGTCCCTCGTCACGGAAAGACTCAGCGATGGTCAAACCCGTCAAGGCCACCCGCAAGCGGTTGCCTGGGGGCTCGTTCATCTGGCCGTAAACCATGGCCACTTTTGACTCTGGCAAGTTCTCGAGGTTCACAACACCGGAGTCAGCCATCTCGTGGTAGAAGTCGTTGCCCTCACGGGTCCGCTCACCCACGCCAGCAAACACTGACAAACCGCTGTGGGCTTTGGCGATGTTGTTGATCAACTCCATCATGTTGACGGTCTTACCAACGCCAGCACCACCAAACAAGCCAACTTTACCGCCTTTGGCGAAGGGGCACACCAAGTCGATCACCTTGATGCCAGTTTCCAGCAGCTCTTGGGAAGGCGACAACTCGTCGTAGGCGGGTGCCTTGCGGTGAATCGATGCGGTGAGTGTTTGATCCACAGGTCCACGCTCGTCGATAGGCGTACCCAACACATCCATGATGCGGCCCAGTGTGGCTTTGCCGACGGGCACGGTAATAGCTGCTTGGGTGTTGTAAACCTGCATGCCACGGCGCAAACCGTCCGAAGAACCCAGTGCAATGGTTCGAACGATGCCGTCACCCAACTGCTGTTGCACTTCCAGTGTCAGGGCTGAGCCTTCCATCTTGAGTGCGTCATACACGCGGGGCATTTGGTCGCGTGGAAATTCAACGTCAACCACCGCACCGATGGTTTGAACAATCTTGCCTTGTACTTGAGCCATGATTGATACCTTCTCGTTTCTTTGATTCTGTTACGTCCACGGCCTTAAACGGCTGCGGCACCTGAGACAATTTCTGACAGCTCTTTGGTAATCGCTGCCTGACGTGTTTTGTTGTAGACCAACTTGAGTTCACCAATGACGCTGCCGGCGTTGTCTGTCGCAGCTTTCATAGCCACCATGCGAGCACTTTGCTCCGATGCCATGTTCTCCGCGACAGCTTGGTAAACCTGGGACTCGATGTATCGGGTCAGCAAGTCATCAATCACTGGCGCTGCATCGGGTTCGTAGATGTAGTCCCAGCCATGTTGCGGCAGGCCATCATCTAACTCACCCATGGACAACGGCAAGAGGGGCTGAAGCGTAACCTCTTGGCGCATCGTGTTGACAAACTGGTTGTAACAGAGGTGAACCTCTGATATCGCGCCTTCGGAAAAGCGATCTAGCATGACCTTGATGGGGCCAATCAACGTATCCAGATGAGGCGTATCACCCAAGCCAGTCACGTTTGAAATCACCCGTGCGCCCATGCGGTTCATAAACCCCAGCCCTTTGGCACCGATGGCAACGACCTCAACGGTTTTACCTGCTTGCTGCAAATCACGAATCTTGGTGGTGACTGCGCGCAACAAATTGGTGTTCAAACCACCACATAACCCCTTGTCGGTTGACACAACGATCAAACCGACGACTTGGCCTTCATTGCTGGCCATGTAGGGGTGGCGGTACTCCGGGTTGGCTCGACTCATGTGCGCGGCGATTTGGCGTACCTTATCGCTGTAAGGCCTGGCCGCACGCATGCGGTCTTGGGCCTTTCGCATTTTCGATGCGGCAACCATTTC
>CBFIFT010000010.1:0-6945 GCA_965661935.1 Burkholderiaceae bacterium
ACGCAAGCCCAGGTTGGCCCATAGCAAATCGACTTTTTGAGATGGCGTCCATTCGTGTGGTCGCTTGGTCCATGGCCAGCGGCTCGCAGGCTTTGTGCCTTTGCCGCGCGAGGCCTCGGGCTCAAACACCCACCTCTGGGCTTTGGGCGCGTGTTTGCCAATGGCAACATGGGCCTTCATGCCACCCCATGAAGGGGCCCAATCCAGCCAATCTTTTGGCCGATCGACAAACCAATCCAGCCGCTGCGCCATTTGGGCCGCCACCTCCTCGTGCAACCACGGTGGACGCCCAACGAACAATCGACGCTCTCGCTGGAGGGCGGCAGCATGCAAATTCGGAACAGGTAGGTTTGACGGGTTCATTGCGTCGGGGCACATTGGGGATCGGTCACGAAACAACCGCGCTCTGCAGTATAGACGCGCGCCACACCAAGGAGAGCCTATGCGGTCGATCTTCCAGGCGTTGACGCTGGCCCATTGGCCATCGCGATGCGTGATGTGCGGTGCTTGGCCCACACCCAAAGGCACTCACCCCTGGTGCGAGGCCTGCGACCAGATGTGGGCAACGACACAGCCGAGGTGCGTGCGGTGCGCCAGGCGGCTCCAGCCGCCTGCACAAGAATGCGGCGAGTGTTTGCGCCACCCCACCCACCTGTCACGCTGTTGGGCCGCGGTGGATTACGCATTCCCCTGGCCCAGCTTGCTCTACCAACTCAAAGGGGCAAACGGCTCCGCTCTTGGGCCTCCACTGGCGCGCTTGATGGCCAATGCATGGCAACGCCCGAGCAGCAACCCCAAAAGCTTCGAGGCGGCCCGAATCCTGTGGGCCCCTGTCCCGCTGCACCCCCGAAGGCTGATGGAGCGCGGACACAATCAATCGTGGGCCTTGTTGCGCGGGCTGATGACCCAAGGGGTGTGCATGCCGAATGACGTGGTCCTGCCTGACTTGATTGAGCGCCCAACACCAAAAATCACGCAACACAATTTGGGCCGCGAGGCTCGGAAAATCAATAGCCAGTTCGCCTTTCAAGTCTCGGCGCATCAGCGCAGCAGAGTCTCCCGCTGGTTGTTGAGTGAGCCCACCCTTCAAGTCGTATTGATAGACGATGTGTACACCACAGGAGCCACACTAGACGCGGCTGCGCGTGCGCTAACGGCCGTGTGGCCAGTTCCTGTCAATGCCATGGTTTTTGCGCGAACTCCGGCCCGCTGAGGCCGAAGAGCGATAACATCGCGGGCATGTTTAACATTGTTTTGGTTCAACCCGAAATCCCGCCTAACACGGGTAACATCATCCGGCTTTGTGCCAACACAGGCGCACAGTTGCACTTGGTTCACCCGCTAGGCTTCTCGATGGAAGACAAACAGTTGCGAAGGGCTGGACTGGACTACCACGAGTATGCGCAGGTGAGGCACCATGCGTCTTGGCAAGCGTTTTTAGACGCTCAAGTCGGCCTGCCGCAGCGGCGATTTGCGTTCACGACCAAAGGCTCGCACAGCGCTTTTGAGCAACAATTCGAGGCTGGCGATTGTTTGATTTTTGGCCCCGAGACGCGCGGTCTATCTGCTGAAATTTTAGACAGCTTTGCAACCGAACAAAGGCTGCGCGTCCCGATGCTGGCGCAACAACGAAGCCTCAATTTGTCCAACACGGTCGCCATCGTCAGCTACGAGGCGTGGCGCCAAAACCAATTCAAGGGTTGCTGATCATGTTCGCTCCCAACCAGGCCGATGTGCGCCGATTTTTCTGCCAGTCATTTGCGAAAGGCCAAAACGACCAACCCATGGAAGCGATAGAGCGCCTGGCATGGGGTTGGGCGCAAGAGCACCCGGAGTACGCCAAATTGCTAGCCAATGAAGAAGAGGCACTGGCTCACACCGGCGAAGCCAGCGACGGTGGCGAAAACCCATTCTTGCATCTATCCATGCACTTGAGCATCAGCGAGCAATCCTCGATCGATCAACCGCCTGGCATCCGCCAAGCGGTAGAGCTGCTGGCGGCCAAACACAACGACCTGCACCAAGCCCACCACTTGGTGATGGACTGTTTGTCAGAGATGCTGTGGCAGAGCCAACGCAACGGCGTGCCACCCGATGCATCAGGCTATCTTGAAAATGTGCGGCGTTTAGCCACACGCACGCTGTAATTAAAAATTGTCATGGGACGACCCGTGTCTGTGTCTAGGAAGGCCAGACGCGGCAGCAACAAAAAAGCCGCCCGAAGGCGGCTTGATGGCTCAGCCCCTATCAACGAAAACGATTCATAGGCTGAGTGTGCAGATCACCATCTAATCCACCCAGATATTTAGCCATGGCCTTGAGTTCAGCCAGTGTGTACTGCTTGGCGACACCACCCATGATGGCGTTGCCGCGGCCAACCAAAGGATTGCCCTCAACTGTGTAAGCCTTGAGCGCGAAGTACAAGTAGTCGGCGTGCTGCCCAGCAATCTTGGGGTAGCTGGGGTCAAGCGGCGTGCTGTAGTTGACGCCATGGCAGGCGACACAGCCACCTTTGGCCAACAGCGCCGCTGTTTCAGCAGATGCCTCTGCAACCGCCGCAGGTGCGGCCTTGCCAGTGTTGTGGCTGGCGTAAAACGCGCCCAGATCTGCGATGTCTTGGTCACTCAGTGAGCCCGCAACGCCAGCCATCGTGGGATGCTTGCGATCGCCTTTTCGATATTGAATCAAGGCTGACTCGATGTACTTGGCTGACTGCCCAGAAATCATGGGGACCTTATGGATCTCAGGGAATGAGTTTTGATAGCCTGGGATGCCATGACAGCCAATGCACATGGCGGCTTTTGCCTTGCCGGCGTTGACATCACCCTCAGCCGCTTGCGCGCCCAAAGCGACTGCTGCAACAAGGGTCACTCCCGTGACAAAACGAAAGATGCTTTTAATCGATGCTTGTCTCATGATCAGGTTCACGCCTTTGTAGTTTCCATGGAAAATAAAGTGCGATTATAGACACCGTGATTTCGGATTTGAGGCCTGCCTTGAGGCCCCCCACCAACTTGAAGAAAAAGTGCGTACAAAATGAAATTTGAAGGCTCAGACCAATACATCGCGACACCCGACTTGAAATTGGCTGTCAATGCGGCTAATTCACTCAAGCGCCCCTTGCTGATCAAAGGCGAGCCAGGCACCGGCAAAACCATGCTCGCCGAAGAGGTGGCGCAAGCGATGGGGCTTAAATTGATTCAGTGGCACATCAAGAGCACCACCAAAGCCCAACAAGGTCTCTACGAGTACGACGCCGTCAGCCGCCTGAGGGACAGTCAACTAGGCGACGAACGGGTCAAAGATATCCGCAACTACATCGTCAAAGGCGTCCTGTGGCAGGCCTTTGATGCCGACGAGCCAGTCGCTTTGTTGATCGACGAGATCGATAAAGCTGACATTGAGTTTCCCAATGATTTGTTGCGCGAACTCGATCGGATGGAGTTTTACTGCTATGAAACCCACGAGATGGTGCGCGCCAAGCATCGCCCTCTGGTTTTCATCACTTCGAACAACGAAAAAGAGCTGCCAGATGCGTTCTTGCGCCGCTGTTTTTTCCACTACATCAAGTTTCCAGATGCGCAGACCATGGAGCAAATCGTCGGTGTTCACTTCCCAGACTTGAAGAAAGAACTATTGGCGGCGGCACTGACCACCTTCTTCAACATCCGCAATTTGCCCGGTCTGAAGAAGAAACCCTCCACCAGCGAGTTGATCGACTGGATCAAATTGCTGCTGGCTGAGGACATTCCCGTCAGTGCCCTTCAATCTGACGATCAGAACATTTCTGTGCCGCCCATGATCGGCGCACTGCTGAAAAACGAACAAGACTCTGCACTGTTCGAAAAGCTGGTCTTTATGAACCAACGTGGTCGCTGATATTCAATGTGGAATGCCCTCGCTCCCGTCACCTTGAGTGGTCAGCTTGGCCAGTTGGTGCCGCTATCGATGAATCACCGAGGCGACCTCGAGGTGGCTGTGCGGGACGGCAATTTGTGGGAGCTTTGGTACACCCAAATTCCACGACCCGAGGCCGTATCTCAAGAAATCGAGCGGCGGCTCAACTTGCAGTCTGAACAGTCCATGTTGCCGTTCGCTGTCTTGGACGCGGGTGGCCGCGCGGTTGGCATGACCACCTACATGAACATAGACCTGACTCACCAGCGGCTTGAAATTGGCAGCACCTGGTATGCCAAGCATGTCCAACGAACCGGCATCAATACCGAGTGCAAATGGCTGCTGCTGCGCCACGCATTTGAAGAGTTGCAAGCGATTGCAGTTGAGTTTCGCACCCATTGGTTTAACCACCCCAGCCGGCGCGCAATTGAGCGCTTGGGTGCGAAGTTAGATGGCGTGCTTCGACACCACCAAAGAGCCAGCGACGGCAGCCTCAGAGATACGGCCGTTTACAGCATCACCCAGCCCGAATGGGCCGCTGTGAACACCCACTTGAGTCACCAATTGAAACGACACAGCCAAGAGCCAACGCCATGCTGATTTCTTTTTTCTACACCCTCCGGGCTGCGCAGTTGCCAGTCTCCGTTAAAGAGTATTTGGCCCTGCTTGAGGGGCTCAAGAATGGCGTGATCGGTCCCAACCAAGAACACAGCAGCCTGGATGACTTTTACTATTTGTCACGCATGTCATTGGTGAAAGACGAGAAGCACTACGACAAATTCGATCGGGCTTTCGCCACTTACTTCAAGGGCGTGGACACCTTGGCCGACTTCACCAAGGACATTCCCGCGGAATGGCTCAAGAAGGAAATGGAAAAGTTGCTCAGCGCTGAGCAAATTGCCAATGCCCCCAAGCTCGATTACGACGACTTGCTAGACGAACTACAAAAGAGGCTCGAGGAACAAAAAGAGCGACACGAAGGTGGCAGCCGTTGGGTGGGCACAGGCGGCACGTCGCCCTTTGGCAACGGCGGCAAAAACCCTCAGGGCATCCGCATCGGAGGCAAAGGGGGTAACCGCACTGCCGTTAAAGTCTGGGAGCAACGCGCCTACCGAGACTACGATGATTCGCAAGAATTGGGCACGAGGAACATCAAGGTTGCATTGCGTCGCCTGCGCCGTTTTGCACGCGAGGGACACCCAGACGAGTTGGACCTGGCGGACACCATTCGCTCAACCGCTTCCAATGCCGGTTTGCTAGACATCAAAATGGTGCCCGAGCGGCACAACAACGTCAAAATTTTGCTGCTCATGGATGTCGGCGGCACCATGGACGAACACATTAAAAGGGTTGAGGAGCTCTTCTCGGCGGTCAAGAGTGAATTCAAGCACCTAGAGTTTTACTACTTTCACAATTGCGTCTATGACTTCATGTGGCGCAACAACCGGCGCCGATATGCCGAGAAGTTCCCCACCTGGGACATCATTCGCAAGTACAACAAAGATTACAAATTGATCTTTGTTGGTGATGCCACGATGAGCCCTTACGAAATTTTGCAGCCCGGCGGCAGCGTCGAGTACAACAATGAAGAGGCTGGCGCCGAATGGTTGCAACGGTTGATCAAAGCGTATCCAAAATTTGCTTGGATCAACCCCGAGCCGCAGGGCGTTTGGAAATACCGCCAAAGCATTGACGTGATTCAGCAAATCGTTGGCGGTCGCATGTTCCCGCTCACTTTGCAAGGGCTAGAGCAAACCATGAGGCTGCTGAGCAAATAAGCGCCAAGGCTAGACTGAGGTATCTATCACGAATACGGACTCAGCAGCGCCACCGCGGCGCTTGCTGGGCGAATCCATCGCGGCAACACTGGGTTCATGCCCAATCCAGTCGCCACGCCTGCCCCCTTGATCGCCCCAGGTTCATGGGTCGAGGTGCACTTGCACCAAATCTTGGTGCACGCCATCCAAGCGAACGCATCCGACATCCACCTTGAGCCTAGCGCCACTGGCCTAAGAGTCAGAGAGCGCCTTGATGGGCGCCTTTATGACGCTCCATCGCCGCCAGCCGACTGCTGCGAGGGTGTCATCTCTAGGCTGAAGATTTTGGCCCAACTGGACATCGCAGAGCGGCGCCTGCCCCAGGACGGGCAATGTCGTTACCAAGCCCCCGAAATCAAAAACCCTGTCGATTTGCGCGTCAGCACGCTCCCCACCACACAAGGCGAAAAAATTGTGGTGAGGCTTTTGGATAGCGCCCAAGCGTCGCTAGATGTCATGCAATTGGGCATGCGCCCTCACCAACTTGATTGTTTGCTTCAGCACTTGGAACAACCACAGGGTTTCATCTTGAATACGGGGCCAACGGGTGCGGGCAAAACGCTCACTCTATACAGCTGCTTGCAACGTTTACACGCCGACCATGTCAATATCTCAACCGTCGAAGACCCGTGCGAAATCAACTTGCCGGGCATCAACCAAGTCACCGTTCGCGACAAAATCGGCTTGACGTTCGAGCACGCGTTGCGAGCCCTCATGAGACAAGACCCAGACGTCATCATGATCGGAGAAATCAGAGACAGCATGACGGCCGAGATGGCCATCAAGGCGGCTCAAACAGGCCACATGGTTTTGTCCTCCTTGCACACCAACGATGCCGCATCGACGTTGACCCGCCTCTTGTACATGGGCATACCCGCATTTCACATCAACGCCAGCCTGACGCTGGTTTGTGCACAGCGCCTGCTGCGTCGCCTTTGTCAGCATTGCAAGCGCCCCGTCCACACACCACTTGCTCACCCAAGCGCAACCCCTAACGAGCAGTGGTTTAGGCCTGTGGGTTGCCACCTGTGCTTGGGTGGCTACTCTGGGCGCATTGGGGTCTTTGAGGTCATGGCCATGACGCCAGAGGTCCAAGACGCCATGCTGCGCCAGCCCAATGTCCAGCGCTTCACCCAGATCATCCGCGCGCAAGGGGTCGCGTCTCTGAGAGACAATGCCTTGATGCTCGCCGCTGAAGGGTGGACCTCTTGGGAAGAGGCGCTGACGCAAA
>CBFIFT010000010.1:6955-30010 GCA_965661935.1 Burkholderiaceae bacterium
CACCCCCAACACCTCGAGAAAGCCGCTTTCGATGGCGGGCAAGAGACGCTAGCGGCACCTTGCGCTACGGGCGGGCATCCTCACCCAGCCAAGGCCAACTGCACTGGGCGTTGACTCAGCAAGAGCTTTGTGAAATTGATATCCAAGAGATGCGGCCTTGGCTGTCGCTCAATCCTGACCCCAACCCGCCCGAATTCGCCGCTTGGGTGCGCCAGCTCGCAACCCTGGTGAGTGCAGAAATTCCATTGCTACAAGCGCTTGAGCTTTCACAGAGCCACACCTTCAGCCAGCCCATGTCACAGCTGGTTCAGCAGCTGCTAGAAGGCGTTCGCGCTGGCAAGGCACTCAGCCAAGCGCTTGCCGATTTACCCCGCGCACTTGATGCCTCATTCATCGCCAGTGTTAGGTGTGCCGAGTACAGCGGCGACTTGGCCACTTCTTTACAACGTGCCGCAACTCAAGTCGAGCGATCCTTGACGCTCAATACCGCAATTCGTTCAGCCTTGATGTACCCCATGGCGGTGTTGGTCATCGCAGCTGCTGCGACGATGGCCATGATGGTGTGGGTTATCCCAGCGTTTGAATCGCAGTTCCGCAACTGGGATGTACCTCTACCGGCTATCACGCAGGTACTGCTGTGGATGAGCCGTCAGGTTCTCGAGCACTTTTGGGGGTTGACCCTGTCCTTACTCGCTTTGGTATGGCTTTTCAGTCGCGGGCTCGACTCTTTTGAATCTTGGCGGCGTTTCACGCAATGGCTGAGTTTGAATACGCCTGTTTTGGGGCGCTTTCGGACTCAACTGTGTGTGAGTCGATTCAGCGCCACATTGGCGCTTTTGCACCAGTCTGGCGTCCCCATCCTAGAGGCGGTTGAGCTGGCGGGTGACAGTGCCGGGTATGACGCGTACACACGCCACGCACGCACCATTTGCGCTGAACTCAACAACGGGGCAACACTTTCGGATGCACTGGACCAGACACGTGCCTTTCCAGATTTGACCATTCATTTGTGCCGCGTCGGCGAGCGGTCCGGACAAACCAGTTTGCTTCTTGGTCAAGCTGCTGAGCTATCCGACCAGCAATGTATGACCCAAATGAAAGGACTCGCCACGCTGATTGAGCCGCTGATGGTAACGTTTTTGGGCCTCTTGATCGGTGCTATGGTGTTGGCTCTGTATTTGCCCATTTTTCAACTTGGAAACCTGATGTGAGCCCAGACGTCATTGAAAGCATCTTTCACTTGATTTTCGCTGCAGCGCTTGGCGCGGTGATCGGCAGCTTTGTCAATTTGGTGATCCATCGGCTCCCCCTCATGTTGGAGCACACGTGGCAGCGTCAACTGCATGAGGCGACCAACCAACCTTTTAACCAACCACCCCCGCCGAACCTATCCCACCCTCGGTCCCATTGCCCGCAGTGTTTGGCGCAACTGGCGTGGTGGCAGAACATTCCTGTTGTCAGCTGGTTGTTGCTGCGTGGACGCTGTCACCATTGCCATGTGGCTGTCCCAGCGCGGTATTTATGGGTTGAAGTGAGTTTGTCACTTTGGTTTGTTTGGTGCGTTCACCACTACGGCGCGACAGAGCCCGTCACTTGGTTTTGGTGTTTGTGGGGGGCATGGCTTTTGTGTGCCGCAACCATCGATTGGAAGACCTATTTACTCCCCGATTCGCTCACGCTCCACTTGCTTTGGCTCACCTTATTGATGTCCGCTCTTGGGGTCTTGCCCATTGATGCCAGTTCGTCTATTCTGGGCGCCATTTTGGGCTATGGAATGCTCGCTGTGCCGGGGCTCTTGTTTGAACGACTCACCGGAAGAGTCGGCATGGCCAATGGAGACTTCAAACTGATGGCCGCTGTTGGGGCAGCCTTGGGCCCAGAGCAAATTCCCTGGGTTTTACTGATGGCCAGCACCACGGGCGTGGCACTCGCTGTGTTGGCCAAGCGTTGGATTCCTAAGCCTTCAGATGTTGGCGCGAGTGATGTCTACGAACAGGCCATTCCTTTCGGGCCAGCCATTGCACTCGCAGCAGTGATTGCCCTGGTCATAGATTTTCATTGGCTTGAGCTACAGTTCTGAACATGAGAGCCACGCATATTTGGGGATTAACGGGCGGCATTGGAAGCGGCAAAAGCACCGTGGCGCGAATTTTGGCGTCAGTGGGTGCGACGATCGTCGATTCGGATGCACTGGCCAAGCAGTTGACTCAACCGGGCGGGGCCGCCATTGGGCGCGTGCGCGAGGTTTTTGGTGACAATGCGGTCGCCGCAAACGGCGCCATGGACCGCGATTGGATGCGTCAAAAAGTTTTTCAAGATCCACAGGCCAAGGCTGCGCTTGAGGCCATTCTGCACCCCATGATTGGCGAGGCCACTCAACAAGCCTTGCGCGAGGCGACCACAGATTGGGTAATCTGTGATGTGCCTTTGCTGGTCGAATCTAAAACTTGGCGCACGCGCGTCCAAGGCGTGTGGGTCGTCGATTGCGAAGTTGAGACCCAGATTGCCCGTGTTATGGCGCGCAACCAATGGCCTCGTGAAACCGTGCTGGCAGTCATCGAAAAGCAAGCGAGCCGGCCGCATCGACTGTCTGCCGCCGATGTCGTGACTTACAACGACTCCATCACCCTGATGGAACTTGAGCAAGCCGTGCGGGCACAAGCCCAGCAAGTCGCGATAAGATAGGAATGTTTGCATTTCTTCACACCACTGGGTCGATTTTCTGTGCCAGCCTTTGAGTTTCCGTTAAACGAAAAAGTCCGCTCCTATTTGCGAGCAGACGAATTGCTGGGGCGCGTGAGCCAGTTGGTGAGCCAAGACGATGCGCTGAGTCACCACTTTGCCCTGCAAACCTTGCTCGAGATGCAAGAAATGCTCAGCCGAACCGACATCAAAGGAGAGTTGATCCGGGACATGGACAGGCAGCGCGCCAACCTCAGTGGGTTGCGCGACAACGAGCACATTGAGCAGTCAAAACTTGAAGAAGTACTAACTGAGGTGGCGCACTGCCATCAGCGCTTGAGTACTTTGGGGGGCAAGCCGGGGCAGGGCCTGAGTGAAGTGGATTGGGTCAATGCGGTGCGCGGACGCATCACCATACCCGCTGGGACTTGCTCTTTCGACTTGCCGGCGTACCACCATTGGCAGCGCCAGCCAAGTGCCACACGACAATCCGATTTGCGCAACCTGGCTGAGCATTTTTCGGCCATTCAACAACCCTTGGCTTTGGTCTTGAAGGTCTTGCGCCAAAGTGGTGAGTTCATGGCCGTGGTAGCCAAAGACGGTGTTGCTCAGTACGCCATCCCCGGTGGACGGCCCGCGCAACTGCTGCGACTCGAGTTGGCCGAGCACCTGAACTGCGTGCCCGAGATCAGCGCCAACAGGCTCAACATTGCCATTCGTTGGATGGAAATTTCACCCGATTACCATCTATCCGCGTTGCAAACTGATGTTGCATTTCGGATGTGCCTCTGTCATTAACCGCCATGGCTTCTTCTGCGCACAAATCTGAGCATGATGTCGGCAAGATGCATGTCATTCAATGCCCCACCTGCGCCAACGAAACGGTTTACCACCCCAGCAACCCGTTCAGACCCTTTTGCAGCGAAACTTGTCGGCAAATTGACTTCGGTGCTTGGGCAAGTGAAGAATACGCCGTGCCCACTGCACCTATCGACCGCCATGAGCCAGACGCCCAGGATTGATCAGTCGACCGTCGGATGAGCCAAAAGTTCTGGGCTAGCCTTTAACCACTCCAACACGGGCCAAGAGCCTGGCAACACGGGCTCTATGGTCACTGGCAAACTTGCCCAAACATGGCTTTGAGACTCACGCATTTGCAACGCCCCCTGCCAGTCAAATACGCGGCAAAAGTGCAACCGCACCAGCGCATGAGGGTAGTCAACCACTTCCTCGCGCCAAGGCCACACGGTGCCCACCACGATGCCTAACTCTTCTATCAATTCGCGACGGAGGGCCTGCTCAAGCGATTCGTTTGGCTCAAATTTGCCACCTGGAAACTCCCAGTATCCCGCGTAAGCTTTGCCTTCAGGGCGGCTGGTCATGAGGAACTGCTGGCCAGGCCTGATCAATACACCGACAGCCACCTGTACCTCGCGCCTGTCACCTGCTCGAGGGATTTCAGGGTCGACGATTTTGGTCGTTACTTTCGCAGTGCCTTGTGCGTTCATGTATTTGACAGTCGGTATCGCCCAACAAAATCACAGGCGAACTGGTAGGCCACTCGACCGCTGCGGGATCCGCGCTCTAACGCCCACACCAATGCTTCAGCACGAGCGGCTTCAATATGGGCCGAGTCGACATCAAAGGCCGACAACCACTGACGAACCACCGCTAGGTACTCATCTTGGTTGAACGGGTAAAAGCTCAGCCAAAGTCCGAACCGCTCCGACAAAGAAATTTTTTCTTCCACCCCCTCACTCGGATGAACCTCACCATCGGGGGTATGGGTGTAGTCCCGGTTTTCAGACATGTACTCCGGCAATAAGTGGCGCCGATTGCTCGTTGCGTAGATCAATACATTGGCACTGGTCTGAGACACCGAGCCATCCAAAACGGACTTCAATGCCTTATAAGCAGAGTCGCCATCATCAAAACTCAGGTCATCACAAAACACAATGAAACGTTCGGGTCGCTCCGCAACCAAGTCAACCACTTCTGGCAAGTCAATCAAGTCAGACTTGTCCATCTCAATCAAGCGCAAGCCCTGATTTGAGTATGCATTGAGGCACGCCTTGACCAAAGAGGACTTACCCGTGCCTCTGGCCCCTGTAAGCAACACATTGTTGGCAGGCAAACCCTTTAAGAAACGCGATGTATTGGCGAGTATCTTTTCTTTTTGGGCTTCGATTTCCTGGAGGGCATCAGCCGTGATCTCCGAGACTGAACGCACAGGAACCAGGCGCCCATTGCGCCCACTCTTTCGATACTGAAACGCGACACTCGCCAGCCAGTCTGGCGCTTCAATGCCCGGCTCAAGATGTCGACCCAGCAAATTCAACAGGGCGTCTAAACGGGCGATGAGCTCTTTGTTTTCGGTGCTCATGTTCGGTACTCTGCATTGATGGTGACGTACTCATGGCTGAAGTCACAAGTCCAAACGGTTTCGCTGGCTTCGCCGCGACCCAGATCGACACGAACGCTGATCTCACTCTGGTCCATCACGGCCTGCGCCAATGCTTCGCGATAGTCTGGGTGTCGTCCGCCTTGCGTGGCAACGTGTACATCGCCTAGGTATACGTTGATGGCGTGTACGTCCAAGTCATCAATCCCGCTGTATCCAATGGCGGCCAACAGCCGCCCAAGATTGGGGTCACTCGCAAAGAATGCGGTCTTCACCAAGGGCGAGTGAGCCAGCGCATAAGCCACCTTCAAGCACTCTTCTGAGGTCCGCCCTTGATGGACAGTGACGGTGATGAACTTGGTCGCGCCTTCACCATCCCTGACCAAGGCTTGCGCCAGTTGACGAGCCACCGATGTCAAGGATTGCCAAACGGCTTGTCCAACCTCAGACCCCCAGTCATCAACCATGACCGTGCTTTGACCCGTCGCGATCACCACAAAACTGTCATTGGTCGAGGTGTCGCCGTCTACCGTCACCCGGTTGAACGACAGGTTTGCCAAAGCTGCCGCCAAACCATTCATCAGCGCAGGTGCGATTTGAGCGTCGGTAGCGATATAGCCCAACATGGTCGCCATATTGGGCCGAATCATGCCAGCCCCTTTTGAGATGCCGGTCACCGTGAAGGTTCCCAACGCGGTTTGTACCCGTTCGCTGAATGCTTTGGGTTGGGTGTCTGTGGTCATGATGCCCTGAGCGGCCTCTAGCCAATTGGTCTCATGGCAGGCGTTCACAGCTTGTGGCAAGGCCGCTTCAATGCGTTCAATGGGCAGAGGCTCCAGGATCACACCGGTAGAAAACGGCAACACCTGTGACCCATGCACGCCAAAAAGCTCAGCGCAAGCCTGTGCCATGCGTTGGGCATGCTGCAAGCCGGGGGCGCCCGTTCCGGCGTTCGCATTCCCCGTGTTGATGACCAAGCCGCGGATCGCGCGGCCCTCGCTCAAATGGGTCCGACACACCTGGACTGGCGCGGCGCAAAATCGATTTTGAGTGAAGACAGCGTCTACCTGCGTACCAGCGTCGAGGGCAAAGACCACCAAATCGCGCCGATCGGCCTTTTTGATACCAGCCTTCGCGACGCCAATGCGCACACCGCTCACTGGATACAAATGGTCTGCGACTGGCTCGGGCAAGTTCACGGGCATGAAGGGACTCCTGAATATCAGAGAAAACCGCGAGGGTCGCTCAAACTTGACCGTGGCAGTGCTTGTACTTTTTGCCGCTGCCACAAGGGCAGGGCTCATTGCGCCCGACGCGCGGGACGTCAGCCATTGCCTCACCACCCATGGTCGTCGGCTCACCTTGCTCATCAGGTCCAGAGTAGCTGACGTTGGTGACTCCGCCGGCTTGGGCTTGCATGGTCTCTGCTGCATCCGTCACAGTCTCAGGCTCGTCAATTCGAACGGTCAACATCACCCGACTGACTTCGTCACGCACGCTATCAAGCATTCTTCCAAACAAGGCAAACGCTTCGCGCTTGTACTCTTGCTTGGGTTGCTTTTGCGCATAGCCTCGCAAATGGATACCTTGGCGCAGATAGTCCAGCGCGCTCAGGTGGTCGCGCCAGTGGGAGTCCAGAACCTGCAACAACACCATGCGTGCAAACTGCATAAAGTTTTGCTCGCCTACCCGCTCAAGTTTGTGTTGGAACACGCCATCGGCTTGAACAATCACTTGTTCAACAATGTCTTCGTCATCCATGGTTTCAGACTGCGACAAGCTGGACACCAGGTCGATGGTGATACCCCACTCACTGGCCAATTCGCTTTGGAGTGAAGGCAAATCCCACTGCTCTTCGACGCTGCCTTCAGGCACAAACCTGCGCACGAGGTCTTCCATTGCGCCATGCCGCAAGGACTTTATTTGTTCGACAAAGTCTTGCGCTTCTAAGATGTCGTTGCGCTGCTGATAAATGACTCGTCGCTGGTCATTGGCGACGTCATCGTATTCGAGCAATTGTTTGCGGATGTCAAAGTTGCGGGCCTCTACTTTGCGCTGCGCTGACTCAATTGATCGCGTCACCATGCCTGCCTCTATGGCCTCACCCTCTGGCATTTTGAGTCGATCCATGATGGCTCGCACTCTGTCACCCGCAAAAATGCGCAGCAAAGAGTCTTCCAGACTCAAGTAAAAGCGCGAAGAGCCCGGGTCTCCTTGACGCCCCGATCGACCGCGCAACTGGTTATCAATTCGCCTTGACTCATGGCGCTCTGTGGCAATGATTCGCAAGCCACCCAAAGCAACCACGGCATCGTGCTCTGCTTGCCATGCCGCACGCACCTCTGATTCTTTCTGCGCTTTGGCTTCTTCGCTGAGCATTTCAGCAGTTGTGGCTGCCGCAATGAGTTTCTCTAAATTACCACCGAGCACGATATCTGTGCCGCGCCCAGCCATGTTGGTCGCGATGGTGATGGCTTTCAGCCGTCCCGCCTGCACAATGATGTCGGCCTCGCGCTCATGCTGCTTGGCGTTGAGCACTTCATGCGGCAAGCCAGCCTGCTGCAAAAGCTGAGAAATAATCTCTGAATTGTCAATGGACGAGGTGCCCACCAATACCGGTTGACCACGCTCATAGCAGCTCTGGATGTCCTCAATCGCAGCGGCGTACTTTTCACCAGTCGTTTTGTAGACACGATCAAGTTGGTCTTCACGGCGATTGACTTGGTTAGGCGGCACCACGACCGTTTCAAGTCCATAGATTTCTTGGAACTCGTAAGCTTCTGTGTCAGCGGTGCCAGTCATGCCAGACAGCTTGCTGTAGAGGCGGAAGTAGTTTTGGAAGGTGATTGACGCCAGCGTTTGGTTTTCGGGCTGTATGGTCACGCCTTCTTTGGCCTCAACAGCTTGGTGCAGACCTTCACTCCACCGGCGACCTGGCATCAAGCGGCCCGTGAACTCGTCCACAATGACGATCTCGCCGTTCTGGACCACATAGTGCTGATCGCGGAAATAAAGATGATGCGCTCGCAAGGCACCGTTCAGATGGTGCAACAGCATGATGTTGGACGCGTCATACAAAGACGTGCCCGAGGGAATCAAGCCCAACTCGGTCATGGCTTGCTCTGCATGGTCATGCCCAGCTTCGGTCAAGTGAATTTGGCGCCCTTTTTCATCGACAGTGAAATCGCCCGGGGTGATGACACCATCTCCGGTTCTCACATCTTCTTCGCCAATTTGTCGACTCAATCGCGGAATGATGTCATTGATTGCCATGTACATGGCCGTGTGGTCTTCAGCCTGACCGCTGATGATCAATGGCGTGCGCGCCTCGTCAATCAAAATGCTATCGACCTCGTCGACGATTGCAAAATTCAAAGGGCGCTGGACTCGCTCTTCTGCGCTGTACACCATGTTGTCACGCAGATAGTCAAATCCATATTCGTTGTTTGTACCGTAGGTGATGTCAGCGCGATACGCCGCCTGCTTTTGACTTCTGTCCAGACGGGGCAAGTTGATGCCCACTGTCATACCTAAGTAGTTGTACAGGGCACTCATCCACTGAGCATCGCGCTCTGCGAGGTAGTCGTTGACCGTCACGACGTGTACGCCCTGGCCGGACAAAGCATTGAGATAGACAGGCAGCGTTGCGGTCAGAGTTTTGCCTTCGCCCGTTCTCATTTCCGCCACCTTGGCATGGTGTAGAGCAATGCCACCAAGCATCTGAACGTCAAAGTGGCGCATCTTCATGATGCGCTTAGAAGCTTCCCGCACGGTGGCAAACGCCTCTGGCAAAAGAGCTTCTAGTGTGGCGCCTTGGGCCAACCTTTGTTTGAATTGATCTGTTTGCCCGCGCAACTGCGCGTCATCCATCGCTGCGTAGCTATCCTCTAATTGATTGATTTGTGAGACGGTTTTCTTATAGGTTCGCAGCAAGCGATCGTTGCGGCTGCCGAATACTTTGGTGAGCAGGTTAAATGCCATGAATCGTTCTCAGTGGTATGGGGTCGCGCGATTGCGGCGCAAGCTAGGCGGCAAATCGCTCTATTTTATCGTGTGCAGAGGACACGACGCTGGGACGCACTGCCCTCAGGGACCCTGTGCGACCCGCTTGTTACCAAAGAGATAGCTCTTGGGGTCGCGGACCCGCCCTGCGACCCAGACTTCAAAGTGAAGGTGGGGGCCCGTTGAGCGTCCAGATGAGCCCAACAACCCAATCTCTTGACCAGGCTTAACCAGATCACCCACTTTGACTTTGTATGCCTTCAAGTGGGCATAGCGCGTGATCACTTGGTTGCCGTGATCGATTTCAATCATTCGCCCATAGCCAGAATGCCAATGCGCTGCAACCACCACGCCACCCGCCGTAGCTTTCACTGGTGAGCGCAATGGACCCGGGAAATCGAGCCCCGTATGCGTAGCAAGTTTTCCCGTGATGGGGTCAATCCGACGTCCAAAACCTGAACCAATTCGCAACCCATCGACGGGCATCAAGCCCGGCGTCAGAGAGCTCTCCCATTTGCGCTCGAGAAAGGAATCCTCCAAAAGAGCGTACAAAGCCAAACGCTCGTCGCTGTTTTGCGCGAAGGCATCTAGCGCGCCCTGAAATTCATTCAATGACATCGAGCGCGGGGAGATCAATGCCCCGCCCTCACCAGTCGGCGCTTGGTCGACTTCATAAGGCAAGCCTGCCAATTTAGCCAATCTCTCACTGAGTGCGTCAAGTTGCAGCATGCGCGCTTGCATCACACCGAGACGCTTGGCCAAAATGTCAATGTTTTGCCGCAACGCAATGTTCTCGGCTTCAGATGCGTCCTCGCGCCAAGGGGGATCGCCTGTGCCGTCAAAACTCAGGGTTTGCGCAGAGTTTGCAGTGGTTGACTTGCCAGCGACCTGCAATGCGGCCCACATACTCCCCAAGACGATGAGCACCAGTGCCACAAACACCAACAGGGCATGTCCAACGCCGACATCGAGTGTGCGCACTTTGGTGTGCTTGCTGTCTGTGATTATGATGTGCATACCCGCTTTATCTCATCCTACTACTGCAACAAACGGCGAGCCGAACATGTCCTCACCCAGCAAAGACATCATGACCGCAGTGTCTGAGGCCCCCGAGCTCCACCTCCTCACTCAGCGCATCGCACTGAGCAAAAGGCGCTTGGCTTGTGTTGCGAAGGTGCTTCCGGCTACTATTGCCAAGCAACTCACAAGCGGTGGCAGCGAAAGTGACTCATGGTGCATTTTGGTTCCCAACAACGCCGTCGCTGCAAAACTGCGTCAGTGGAAACCCCTTCTGGTTCAAGCGCTCGAACAAGAAGAGGGAAAACCGCTAGAGCTGCGACTGCGCGTTGTGAACGCACATTAAATGGTGCCGATTGTCCGACTCGAACGGACGACCTACCGCTTACAAGGCGGTTGCTCTACCAACTGAGCTAAACCGGCGAAGTGTGTATTCTAACTACTTGACGCGCCTTAAATGCGGCCGAGCGGACCGTTCATGATGTTCGTGAACTTTTGACTCATTTTTTGCCGCAGGATCGGGGCTTGATGGGCCCTCTTCAATGGGAAAGCTCATACCGTGGCCATTTTCTTTGGCGTAGATTGCAGCCACTCGACCCACGGGCACCATCACGTCCTGAGCACGACCAGAAAACCGGCCTTTGAACTGGATGATCTCGTCACCAACCACGAATCCCTGGGTGGCTTCTAAGCTCACATTCAAAACGATTTGGTTGTTCTGTACGTATTCAAGCGGTACTTCGCAATGCTGATCCACCGCAACCAAGACATAAGGTGTCAACCCCTGATCTTGGCACCACTCGTGCACCGCTCGCAAAAAATAAGAGCGCATGCTGGGGCTAAATGAAATTTCCACAGCCAACCCCCTCGCCTTACTTCCGCATCACCTTCTCAGACGGCGTCAACGCCTCTATGTAAGCTGGGCGAGAAAAAATCCGCTCTGCATACTTCAACAAGGGGGCTGCGTTTTTGCTCAACTCGATACCGTAATGCTCCAAGCGCCAAAGCAGCGGAGCGATGGCAACATCCAACATAGAGAAGCCATCTCCGAGCATGAACTTGTTTTTCAAGAACACTGGCGCGAGTTGCGTCAAACGGTCACGAATGTGGCTGCGGGCCTTTTCGACCGCCTTGTCATTGGACTTAGGTCCCTTGGCTTCGATGACGGCCACATGGCTGAACAACTCTTTTTCAAAATTAAGCAAGAACAACCGCACGCGCGCGCGATCCACAGGATCGCCTGGCATCAATTGCGGATGCGGAAAACGCTCATCAATGTATTCGTTGATGATGTTTGACTCATAAAGAATCAGGTCGCGCTCTACCAAAATAGGCACTTGGCCATAGGGGTTCATCACCGAAATATCTTCGGGTTTGTTGTACAGGTCGACATCGCGAATTTCAAAGTCCATGCCTTTCTCGAACAACACGAACCGGCATCGGTGAGAGAAAGGGCAAGTCGTACCCGAGTACAAAACCATCATAGTGATCAACTCCTTAAAGCAAAAAAGTGGCGCACCACTCGGGCACGCCACCGCCATGTCAACGCCCTAGGGCGTTTTCGACATTACTTGATGTCTTTCCAATAAACCGCATTGAGGCGCCAAGCCACCAATGTGAACAAGCCCAAAAACAACATCACCCAGACGCCGATTTGCACGCGTGTATTGCGCACCGGCTCGCCCATCCAAGTCAGATACGCAGCCAGATCGCCAACCGCTGCGTCAAATTCGCGCTCTGACATCAGACCGGGCTTAACAACTTTCCAACCAGTCAACACCTTGACTTCATGACCGTGCGATGTGACGGTGTCGTAAATGGGTTCACGCTGACCTTGTAGTTCCCACAAGGGATTGGGCATGGCAATGGCGGGGAAAATTTTGTTATTCCAGCCCGTCAACTTGGTGTCGTCGCGGTAGTAGGAGCGCAGCAAGCTATAGATGTAATCGCCACCGCTGCCGCCAGCCCCAGAGCGCGAGCGTGCAATCACGCTCAAGTCTGGCGGTGTCGCACCAAAGAAAGCTTTGGCCTCTTTGGGGTCGATGTTCGAGGCCATCAAATCGCCCACTTTGTCAGTCAAAAAGTTTAAATTGGATTGGATCTCTTTGTCCGTGAGTCCAATGTCTTTCAACCGGTTGTAGCGAACGTAGTTCGCTGTGTGACAATTCAAACAATAGTTGGCAAACAGCTTGGCGCCGTTTTGCAACGCCGACATGTTGGTTCCAAGGTTGGGAGCCTTATCCCAAGCAGCGCCACCACCGGCTGCAACCGCTTGACCGAGCACACCTGTGCAAAGAAATAGCGCAAGAAAAAGTTTCTTCATTTTGTGGTTCTCCAATCGTGCCGCTCAGTGAGGCTGGAAATTAACGCGATCGGGCTCGGCCTTGAACTCACCCTTTTGGCTCCACCAGGGCATCAACAAGAAGAAGCCAAAGTAGAGCAACGTGCCCGCTTGTGAAATGCGCTCAAACACAGGCGAGGGTGGCTGAACACCCAAGTAGGCAAGAATCACAAAATTCACCACAAACACGCCGTAAACCACCTTGTGCCAGCTAGGGCGGTAGCGAATTGAGCGCACAGGGCTGTAGTCCAACCATGGCAGGAAGAACAAAATGATCACAGCGGCGCCCATCACAATGACGCCCCAAAACTTCGCGTCTGTCACAGCCATAGAACCAATGACGAGTACTGCGGCGCCAATCGACACCAGCTTGGCAGAGCCTTTGAGCGAAATCGCACCCATGACACCACCCAAAGCGACACAGGCCATGAGCACGTAGACCATCTCTGTGGTGATGGCGCGCAGCATCGAGTAGAACGGGGTGAAGTACCAAACCGGCGCAATGTGCGCAGGTGTCTTGAGGGGGTCCGCGGGAATGAAGTTGTTGGCCTCTAGGAAGTAGCCACCCATCTCAGGCGCGAAAAACACCACAGCTGAGAAGATCATCAAGAAGAAGCCCACACCCATCACATCGTGCACTGTGTAATACGGGTGGAACGGAATCCCATCAAGCGGGCGACCCGATTCGTCTTTTTTGGCCTTGATTTCTACACCATCGGGGTTGTTTGACCCGACATCGTGCAAAGCCAAGAGGTGTGCAACCACCAAGCCAAGCAGCACCAGTGGCACAGCGATCACGTGGAAGCTGAAGAAGCGATTCAGCGTGGCGTCGCCAACGACATAGTCACCGCGAATCATCAACGCCAGATCTGGGCCAATGAGGGGGATGGCAGAGAACAGGTTCACAATCACTTGCGCGCCCCAGTAACTCATCTGCCCCCAAGGCAACAGGTAGCCCATGAACGCCTCAGCCATCAAAACCAAGAAGATGGCGCAACCAAAGATCCAAACCAATTCGCGTGGCTTGCGGTAGCTACCGTAGATCAACCCTCGGTACATGTGCAGGTAAACCACCACGAAAAACGCGGATGCCCCTGTAGAGTGCATGTATCGGATCAACCAGCCCCATGGCACATCGCGCATGATGTACTCGACAGAGGCAAAAGCCAAAGCAGCGTCTGGCTTGTAGTGCATCACCAAAAAGATGCCGGTCACAATTTGGATGACCAGCACCAACAGTGCGAGCGAGCCAAAAAAGTACCAAAAATTGAAGTTCTTGGGAGCGTAATACTCGGCCAAGTGCACGCGGTACGCATCAAACGCCGTCGGGAATCGATTTTCAAACCAATTCGTCACCTTCGCCGACGTGGGCGCATTGGATGGGATTTCTTTGAATTCAGCCATTTTTTTCCTCTAGGTGCGAGTGCTCAAGCCTGCTGATCTTCACCAATCAGCAACATCGTGTCTGAAAGGTACATATGGGGCGGCACTTCCAAGTTGTCTGGCGAAGGTTTGTTTTTGAAAACGCGGCCGGCCAAATCGAATGTGGAGCCATGGCATGGGCACAAGAAGCCACCCGCCCAATCGTTGGGCAACGAGGGCTGTGCGCCCGCTTCGAACTTGTCGGAAGGGGAGCAGCCCAAATGCGGGCAAATTCCCACCGCCACCAAAACCTCAGGCTTGATGGATCGGTAGCGGTTTTTCGCGTACTCGGGGATTGGGTAGGCCTTGCGGTCAGAGTTGGGATCAGCCAACTCAGCCTCATCGGCCTCAAGGGTGGCGAGCATCTCGGGAGTGCGACGCAAAATCCAAACAGGTTTACCGCGCCATTCAACGGTGATTTTTTCACCAGGTGCCAATTTTGAAATATCGACTTCGACAGCTGCGCCTGCAGCTTTGGCGCGCTCAGAAGGCTGGAAACTGCTCACGAATGGAACAGCCACAGCGGCGGTGCCCGCGCCACCAACGACGGCTGTATTGATCAGCCACGTCCGGCGGCCGTTGTTCACGGTTGCTTCGCTCATGGGAACTCTTTCAACGAGATTGCAAAAACATGGACCCTAATCAGGGTTAACACCGTATTGTACTGAACCCTGGGGCCGAATTTCTAGCCCCAGCAAACTCGGCGTGCAATACGCAGCCTTTGACTTAAGACCCCGGCTCTGCGCGGCTACGACAAACCACCGGTGGCCAAGGTTTGGATGTTTGCAATTACCGCACTTTCAGCGCGGAAAAACCCTGCAACTGTGGGGTTGATGCACACCGCGACACCAGTCAGGCTATTGTTTTGTGACTTTCTACCGCAGCGCGAGCCCAAAGGGCTGCGTGCAACATACTCTGCGGATTTGCCAGCCCACGACCTGCCAAGTCAAACGCCGTCCCGTGATCTGGGCTGGTGCGCACGAAGGGCAAGCCCAAGGTCACGTTAACGCCCTCATCCAAGCCAAGATACTTGATGGGAATCAACCCCTGATCATGGTACATCGCGATAACGACATCAAAGTCGCCAGAACGCGCTCGCATGAAAACCGTATCCGGCGCATGAGGCCCCGACACATCCCAACCTCTCGACCTCGCTTCGGCAATTGTGGGTTGCAACACCAGCGCTTCTTCAGAGCCAAATAGCCCGCCCTCACCAGCGTGTGGATTCACCCCCGCCACGGCAACCCTCAAAGGACGCTCAGGCTTAGGTGAGGGCAAATGGTCTTGCGTGATGCGCAAAGTTTCCAACAAAGACGCTGGCGTGATGGCATCTAGTGCATCTCGAAGTGACACGTGAATGCTGTGCAACACCGTGCGCAAGTCGGGCGTTGCCAACATCATTCGCACTGGCAAAGCGTCGGGTTGTACGCCCATGTGTTGCACACTGAGTTGCTGCAGCAACTCAGTGTGCCCCGGGACTTTCCAGCCTGCCATACTCAGCGCTTGCTTGTGAATGGGTGCGGTCACCAGTGCTGCGGCTTCTGCGTTGAGGCAGGCCTTTGCGGCAACCTCCACGCTGAGCGCTGAAAGTCGTCCAGCGACCGGGGAGATTTGACCCCATTGGGGCAACTCGGTGTCTGGCTCTATCGACACCACAATCAGCGCCTGGGCCTCCCTCTGACTCACACGCGATTGCCACAGGTCTGCCGCCTCCGCCACAGTGTCGACACACTCGATGGTTATGTGAGAAGCGCCTATGGCGATCGCCGCGCGGGCCATCGCGGCGGGATGACCCACGACACACCAAGGGCCTATCAACGATTGGTGTTCTTGCCAGATGCGGCAAATCAGCTCTGGACCGATGCCACAGGGGTCGCCCATGCTCATCACCAACATCGGAGCAGGCGTCTTCATGCCGGGTTGTCCACTTCTATCCATTGATGCTCAAGCCCGAAAGCGTCTGCGAGTGCCTGCGCCATGGCAGGCGCACCGTAACGCTCCGTCGCGTGGTGCCCACATGCCATGAATGCAACGCCGGTCTCTCTTGCAAGATGGGCTTGTGGCTCAGAAATTTCTCCGGTCATGAACACATCCACACCGGCATCAATGGCTTGTTCGAAATAACCCTGAGCGCCACCTGTACACCAACCCACACGCTGAACCAGACGATCGGGGTCACCCACCACCATGGCAGGTCGTTGCAATACTGACTCTGTGTGAGACTGCCACTGATGCAGTTTCTGTGGCTCAACGTGTCCACACCAACCCAAATTCAGGTCGCCGAATCGCTGCGCTGTGGGTTCAATTGCGAGAATGCGGGCCAGTTGGACATTGTTGCCCCACATGGGGTGTGCATCTAAGGGCAAGTGGTAGGCGATTAAGTTGATGTCATGCGCCAGCAACAGGGCCAACCTTTGCCTCATCCAGCCGGTAACAACGCCAGATTGACCACGCCAAAACAAGCCGTGATGCACCAAAATGGCATCCGCTTGTGCCTCAACCGCCGCCTCAATGAGTGCCAGGCTCGCGGTCACACCGCTCACCACGCGTCCGATGCGCGCGCGCCCCTCAACCTGCAGCCCATTGGGGCCATAGTCTTTGAACTGGCTGGCTTGCATCTGGTGCTCTAGCCAATCCATGAGCTCCGAGCGTGCGATACCCGTCATTTTGCGTAAACTCCTTAAAGCAGAATCCAACGCACACAATAGCGCAAAACGTCGAGACCTCCACCATGAAGGCCATCTGGTCCCTATTCACTCAAACGGTTACTGTGGCCTTGGCAGGCTATTTTGTCATCGTGACGTTGCGTCCCGAGTGGCTACACGCCGGGCCGCAGGGCCTTGTGCCTCCGCCGCCCCAAACAACCCGCGTGACAGACCTCAGCACGGCCGCTCAAATTGCCGCGCCAGCGGTGGTCGCGATCAATACACGCACCCTTGGAGCGCAAACACCAAATGACGAGTGGCTTCGGTTTTTCTTTGGACATTCCGCGCCTGAAAGAAGCAAGGACGGGCTGGGTTCGGGCGTCATCGTTGACTCGGACCGGGGCTTGATCCTCACCAACCACCACGTGGTCACTGACGCCGATCAGATGATCGTGACGCTGGCAGATGGACGCCAGGCTTCAGCCGCCTTGTTGGGAGATGACCCCGAAACAGATTTGGCGGTGATTCAAATTAAGTTGCCTCGTCTCCAAAGCATTGAACTCGGCGACTCTACACTTCTGAAAGTTGGCGAACCTGTTCTGGCCATTGGCAACCCCTATGGCGTTGGCCTCACCGTCACCGCCGGCATTGTGAGCGCCCTAGGAAGAACAGAGTTAGGCATCAACACATTTGAGAATTTCATACAGACCGATGCAGCCATCAACCCAGGCAACTCGGGTGGCGCATTGGTGAACGCCACTGGCCAGTTGATTGGCATCAATACCGCGATCTTTTCTGAGTCTGGTGGCTCTATGGGCATTGGCTTCGCGATTCCCACGTCGCTGGCTTGGCAGGTGACCACCGAAATCGTGAAGAGTGGCTCTGTCGTGCGCGGTTGGCTTGGCATTGAGCCGCAGTCGCTGACCCCCGAATTGGCCGAGGCACTCGGTAGCAACACAGATCAAGGTGTCGTGGTTGCGGCTGTCATTCGGCCAGGACCTGCAGCCAGCGCTGGTATTCAACCAGGTGACGTGATTTTGAGCATGAATGGACAGCCCGTTCAGCGGGTCGCCCAATTGCTTTCACTGGTCGCGCAATCCAAACCTGGACAAAAGGTTGAGCTTGAGGTCCAGCGCCAAAAAGCAACCCAAAAGCTATTTGTTGATATCGCCAGAAGGCCAGCCGTAGCCAGACCAACTGGGCGCTAGCGCCCCTCGCGTCGGCGCTTAATCAGCCGGATTTTCAGGCGGATCTTGCGCTTCATCTTCAGGCGCCTTCGAGGCCTTGGCAAACCATTTCGCCAGCCACATACCCACCTCGTAAAGCACGATCATCGGTATCGCGAGCGAGAGTTGCGAGATCACATCAGGAGGCGTCACCAAAGCCGCAATCACGAAAGCCACCACCACAAAGTAGCCTCTGAAAGATTTGAGTTTTTCCAACGACACCAAGTTGAATCGAACCAGCAGCATCACCACGATGGGCACCTGAAACGCCAGCCCGAAAGCAAGGTACAAAGACAAAATTGCTTCAACATACGAAGCAACATCGGGCGTCGCAGCCACACTGGGCGGAGCAAACGCCTGAATAAAGCCAAACATTTTGTCCAGCACCAGAAGCTGCACAAAGGCAATGCCACCATAAGCCAGCAAACTGCCCAGCAAAATCAGTGGGACAACAAAGCGCCGCTCATGGCTGTACAAGCCTGGCGCCACAAACGCCCACGCTTGGTACATCACCCAAGGCAAGACAACCAAAAACGCGGTCATCATCAATACCTTGATGGGGACAAAGAATGGCGAAAACACACCCACCGCAATCAGGCGCGCGTCAGGTGGCATATGGGCTCGAATGGGTACGGCAATCCAATCGATCAAAGTCGCGGGGCCTGGCCAAAGGGCCAAAATGATCATCGCCAAGACCAACCCAGCGAAGGCTCGCACCACGCGGTCACGCAATTCGACCAAATGCGCTACAAATGATTGTTCGGTACCAGCCAACTCGTCTGGTTTATCCGCAGCTTGGCTCATGAATCATCTGCCTTTCGGACGAAAGCGGGCCACACGTGCAGCACCGGACTGCACATGACGGCGCTGGGCGGTTTGCGCCTTGTACCAGTGGGGAACAGCGCTTCGCTTCAGTCGAAAATTTTTCTTGGGTGGACGCGCTTGAGACGGGTCGCGATTGAGGTAACCAAAATCGTCGCTAGAAACCCCGATGGGGGCTTCTTTGAACGCCTGCGTGGCGTCATCCCAGGCTGACTCAAAATCATCCACGGCGTCTGCGGTAGAAGCTTGGATCTCTTTGACCGCATCCTCCATACCAGCGCGCATTTTTTGCAACTCTTCGAGCTCAATGCTGCGGTTGACCTCGGCCTTCACATCGGCGACGTAGCGCTGCGCTTTGCCAACCATGGCTCCAACGGTGCGCGCCACCTTGGGCAGGCGCTCAGGTCCGATCACAACCAAAGCGACCGCACCAACGACTCCCAGCTCTGAGATCCCAAAATCGAACACGGTTTAACTGCAAGAAAGTTGGTTCAAGACTTTTCTTTGGCCTGAACGTCAATGGTTTCAGGTTGCTCAGCTTTGGACTGCGTCACCTGGCCAGCAACGGTCGAGTCTTCTGCAGCCTCGGAAGTCGCGCCGTCTTTCATGCCGTCCTTGAAACCTTTGACTGCCCCGCCCAAGTCTGAGCCAAGGTTTTTGAGCTTTTTGGTACCGAACACCAAAATCACAACCACCAAAACGATCAACCAATGCCAAATTGACAAAGCACCCATTGTGTTCTCCTGAAATCATTGATAGGGCCCTTGACCCACTGTTACCCAGTTTGATTGGCGCATTCTACGCTGTGAATCACCCAGACTCAGTCCATGACTGGCTTAGCCCTTACTCCAAGGCCGAGGTCCGCCCATAACGTGAACGTGCAAGTGATGGACCTCTTGCCCTCCGTGGCGGCCTGTATTGACCATCACCCGGAAACCGCCTTCTGGATAGGGCTCACAACCCTGCTCAAGCGCCAACTTGGGCGCCAAGGTCATGATTTTGCCCATTAATGCCGCGTGCGAACCGTCAAGCTGAGCCATGGATGCAATGTGGGCTTTGGGGATGATCAAAAAATGAATAGGTGCCCAAGGGTTGATGTCATGGAAAGCCAGTACGTCTTCGTCTTCATAGACTTTCTTTGATGGAATATCCCCTGCAACAATTTTGCAAAAAATACAGTTTTCTGCCTCGTTCATATCAATCTCCATTGAGGTTGGATGGCTGCTCAATTGGCTCCGCCTTCGCGCGCTTTGGCCTTTCGCAAGGCCTTTTCATCTAAGCCGCTCAGGCCCTCACGGCGAGCCAACTCGGCCACCACATCTTCTGCGGATACACCGTAATGGGCCAACGCCACCATTGTGTGAAACCACAAGTCAGCCACTTCGCCGACGAGCGCTTGAGGCGAACCTGCGCCCGCCTGTAAATCTTTGGCGGCCATCACCACCTCAGTGGCTTCCTCGCCCACTTTTTTGAGAAACGCATCAGGCCCTTTGGACAAAAGCCGCGCAATGTAGCTGGTCTCAGGATCGCCCCCTTGTGCAGGTTTACGGCTCTCGACAACCGCGCATAAACGGGCGATTACATCGGTGTTATTCATCATGATGGCCTGTGTAGATTTGACTGGGCTCTTTGAGTACTGGCTCCACTGTGACCCACTCACCGCTTTGCCACCGTTGATAAAAACAACTGTGGCGGCCGGTGTGACAAGCGATACCGGGCTCATGACCAATCTGAGTCACCTTGAGCAAAACCACATCGTTGTCGCAATCCAAGCGAATGTCATGAACCTGCTGAATATGGCCTGACTCCTCACCTTTGTGCCAAAGGCGCTGGCGCGATCGACTGAAATAAACCGCGCGGCCTAGTTCTGCCGTCAGGGCCAGCGCTTCGCGATTCATCCACGCGAACATCAGCACATCGCCACTCGACGCTTCCTGAGCAATCACGGGTACCAAACCTTGGCTATCCCATTGAACCTGCTCAATCCAACTGCGCTCATCGCTCAAGACTGACTCCCCATGCGCACTGTGATGCCTCTAGAGGCCATATGGGCCTTGGCCTGCGCGACGGTGTATTCACCGTAGTGGAAGATGCTGGCAGCCAACACGGCATCTGCGCCACCGGACTGCACGCCATCCGCCAAATGGTCCAAATTGCCCACCCCGCCGGACGCAATCACAGGCACGGAAACAGCGTCAGACACCGCTCTGGTTAGCTCCAAATCGAAGCCAATCTTGGTCCCATCGCGGTCCATGCTGGTCAACAGAATTTCGCCAGCCCCAAAGGCCGCCATTTTGCGAGCCCATTCGAGCGCATCAAAACCCGTGTTTTGGCGGCCACCATGGCTGTACACATCCCACCCTGGACCCAACTTGTCTTGATCTTCGGCGCTGCGACGCTTGGCGTCGATGGCCACAACGATGCACTGAGAGCCATATTTTTGCGAGGCCGCTTGAATCACTTCGGGGCGCGCGATGGCAGCTGAATTAAAGCTGACCTTGTCGGCGCCCGCATTCAAGAGGCGGCGCACATCTTCGACCGTGCGAACTCCACCCCCTACCGTGAGCGGAATAAAAACCTGAGAGGCAACCGCTTCTATCACGTGCAAGATCACATCGCGGTCATCGCTGGTGGCCGTGATGTCTAAAAATGTCAGCTCATCTGCACCTTGCTCGTTGTAACGAGCCGCAACTTCGACTGGGTCGCCGGCATCGCGCAGTTCCACAAAGTTCACGCCTTTGACAACGCGTCCACCGGTGACATCCAAGCAAGGGATGATGCGCTTGGCCAACATTTAGTTGGCATCCCATTCGTCGGCGAGTTTCTGGCCTTGTGCAAAATCCAATGAACCGGTGTAGATGGAGCGACCACAAATGACCCCCTCAACACCTTCTTGTTCGACTTCGCACAGCGCGCGTATGTCATCCAAGTCATTCAGACCGCCCGATGCAATCACGGGAATGGACGATGCGTTCGCCAAACGAACGGTGGCTTCGATGTTGATGCCAGCGAGCATTCCGTCACGGCCGATGTCCGTGTAGATGATTGATTCGACACCATAGTCTTCGTATTTTTTGGCCAAATCTGACACATCGTGGCCGGTCAGCTTACTCCAGCCATCGGTGGCGACTTTTCCATCTTTGGCGTCGAGGCCCACAATGATGTGTCCGCCGAAGGCTGTGCAGGCGTCTCGCAAAAACCCCGGGTCGCGCACCGCCGCCGTGCCAATGATGACGTAGCGCAAACCCAAATCCAAATACCGCTCTATCGTGTCTAAATCACGAATGCCCCCACCCAGCTGTACGTCGATCTCTTGACTTACCTCTTTGAGAATAGATCGAATGGCCACTTCGTTTTTGGGGGTTCCAGCAAACGCTCCATTGAGATCAACCAAGTGCAACCGCCGCGCGCCTTGCTCGACCCAAGCTCTGGCTTGCTGTGCTGGGTTATCGCCGAAAACAGTGGTTTGCTCCATGTCGCCTTGCTTGAGGCGAACACACAAACCGTCTTTCAAATCAATTGCGGGAATCAAAAGCATGACAAATCGAAAACCTAGGGGTTCCAGTGGAGAAAATTGCGATAAAGCTGCAGCCCTTGGTCTGCACTTTTTTCAGGGTGAAACTGTGTTGCAAACAAGTTGTCTTTAGCCAATGCCGCGCAAAAGATGCCGCCAAAGTCAGCGTACGCGGCTGCGTGGCGGGTCGATTGTGGTTCAGCGTAGTAACTGTGCACGAAATAATAGTACGTACCGTCGGCGATGCCGTCAAATAAAGGGTGTGGATGTGGGTGGCCATAAAACACGCGGTTCCAGCCCATTTGCGGCACTTTGAAACGGCTGCCGTCGGCTTGTCTGCGCTGTCCCAGTTCAAACTTGCGGACACGACCAGGGATCAGCCCTAGGCTGTCTACACCCCCCTCGTCACTGCGTTCCAGCAACATTTGCATACCGACACAAACACCGAACATGGGTTTGGTTTGCGCGGCATTCATGACCGCATCGCGCAACCCAGAGTGCTCAAGGGCGGCGATGCAATCGGGCATAGCCCCTTGCCCTGGCAAGATCACGCGCTCGGCATCAGCCACCACTTGTGGGCTGTCCGTGACCACCACGTTGTCTTCGGCGCCAGCGACATGTCGCACGGCTTGAGAAACCGAGCGCAAGTTGCCCATGCCATAGTCCACCACCGCTATCGTGCGTGCCATCGCAGCCTGTCCAAAATGGTCAATGAATTAAAGCGATCCCTTGGTCGAAGGCACCGCATCCCCCAACCGCGCATCGGGTGTCAGAGCCATGCGCAATGCCCGACCAAAGGCCTTGAAAACGGTCTCTGCCTGGTGGTGGGCATTTTCCCCGCGTAAATTATCGATGTGCAAGGTCACCAACGCATGGTTGACGAAACCCTGAAAAAACTCGAACGCCAATTGGGTATCAAACGCACCGACCATGCCGCTTTTGAAGGGCACATGCATACTCAGCCCTGGGCGCCCGGAAAAATC
>CBFIFT010000011.1:0-26429 GCA_965661935.1 Burkholderiaceae bacterium
GAACGCCAGCAGCATGGCGGCCCTGCCAACCGAATACCAACAAGAGCCTGAGATTTCTTTGACTGGTGGCACGGATGGCATGGACTTCATTCGTCCCATGCTGGCGCAAGTGGCTCAACACTTGAGCGAGCAAGGCTTCTTGGTGCTTGAGATCGGCCACGAGCGCGGGTACTTTGAGGCAGCCTTTGCAAACCTCGAGCCGTTTTGGCTCAGCACCAGTGCGGGCGATGACCAAGTGCTTTTGCTCACCCGGGAGCAGTGCCTGTGATCGTCCTCAACAAAATCACCCTCGCGCGCGGCACCAAGAACGTGCTACAGGGCGCCAGCGTGACCTTGCAGCCCGGCGAAAAAGCCTCGTTGGTCGGGCGCAATGGCGCGGGCAAGTCTTCTTTGTTTGCCATGCTCACCGGCACCCTGCACGAAGAATCAGGTGAATGGAGCATGCCGCCAAATTGGCGCATCGCTCAAGTCGCGCAGCACATGCCCGATAGCCAAGAGTCAGCCACTGACTTCGTGCTCGCAGGTGATCAGCCCTTGCAAGAGGCATGGGCGGCCGTTGAGGCGGCAGAGGCCAACGGTGATGGCAACGCCATTGGCTTGGCGCACGCCGAACTGGCGGATGCTGGCGCGCACGACGCACGCTCGCGCGCGCAGACACTGTTGATGGGTTTGGGGTTCACGGTGGATCAACTCGAGCACAGCGTCAACACCTTTTCAGGTGGTTGGCGCATGCGCTTGCAACTGGCCAGGGCACTGATGTGCCCAGCGGACTTGCTGCTGCTGGATGAACCGACCAACCACTTGGACCTGGATGCTTTGGTGTGGCTAGAGGCATGGCTCAAGCGCTTTCAGGGCACGATGCTGGTGATCAGCCACGACCGCGAGTTTTTAGATGCGGTGACCAAAGTCACCCTGCACCTCGAAGAAGGTCAGCTCACGCGCTATGGCGGCAATTATTCGACGTTTGAAGATCTGCGCATCCAACAAATCGAGCTGCAACAGGCCGCCTTTGTGAAGCAGCAAGACAAAGTCGCTCACCTGCAAAAATTCATTGATCGCTTCAAAGCCAAGGCGTCTAAGGCCAAGCAAGCGCAAAGCCGGGTGAAGGCGCTCGAGCGCATGGAGCGCATCGCGCCGGTGGTGACCGCCGCCGACTTTCACTTTGAGTTCAAGCCTCCTGTTGCCTTGCCCAACCCGATGCTGTCGTTTGAGCACACAGAGGTCGGCTACCGCGCGGACGACGGCCACACCACCCCGATCGTCAGCGACATCAAGCGCACGGTGCTGGCTGGCCAACGCATTGGTATTTTGGGCGCCAACGGCCAAGGTAAATCGACGCTGATCAAGACCATCGCACGCGATCTGCCCGCGCTCAGCAATGCGCCAACCGAAGGCAAAGGCCTGACCATTGGTTACTTCGCCCAAGAAGAGTTGGACATCTTGCGGGTGGACGAGTCGCCTCTGCAGCACATGGTGCGTTGCGCAGCCGTGGCTTCGCCGCACGCGCGCGAGCAAGAACTGCGCAATTTTTTGGGCGGCTTTCGCTTTGTTGACACCATGGTCAACCAGCCCGTGGGCACCATGAGCGGCGGCGAAAAAGCCCGACTTGTGTTGGCGATGGTGGTCTGGCAGCGCCCCAACCTGCTGTTGCTTGACGAACCCACCAACCACCTGGACCTCACCACCCGCGAGGCCTTGGGTATGGCGCTCAACGCGTTCGAAGGCACGGTCATGCTGGTGAGTCACGACCGAGCGTTGCTGCGCAGCGTTTGCGACGAGTTTTGGTTGGTCAGCCAGGGGCGCGCGCGCGACTTTGAGGGCGACCTTGAGGATTACCAAGCTTATTTGCTTGACGAAGCCAAGCGCCGCAGAGACGCGGCCAGCGGTAAAAAGCCCAAGGCCGAAGCCACCGACGCAGCAGCAGTCACCAACCCATCGACTGCGGCGGCCCCAGCGGCAACGCCAACCCAAGCCGCCCAAGCTGCGTCAGCGCCCTCACCCCGCGCCAGTGGCCCACAAGCGCGCAAAGAGCAGGCTGCCAAGCGCCAAGCGCTGCAGGCGCAAATTAAACCCTGGCAACAAGAGGCCAAGCGCGCTGAGCAACGCCTAGCGGCCATTGAGGTCGAACGCGCGGACATCAACAACCGCTTGATAGAGGGCCCAACGCCTGACGAAGTGGCGCAACTGGGCCGCCGCATGAAGGCGCTCGATGAGGAACAAGCCGCCTGCGAAGCCAGCTGGCTGGAGGCCCTGGAGCAAATTGAAAATCTATCGCAGGCTGCTGACGTCTAGGATTTGAGACCAGCGTCGGGGACCGATGAATCTGTTGCAGCGCCAGCGCGGCGCCCGTCCATGATGCGTTTTCGCAGTCGGTCGAACTCTTCGTCGCTGACGCCCATGTCGTCTTTGAGTGTGTCTAAGAATGCCAGCTCTTGATCGGTCAAGATGCCATCAGAGAGCGCCTCGGCGACGTGTTCTTCAAACTCGCGCTTGCGCCGCTCCATTTGCACCGCAAACGACGACGCCAAGATACCGGTGATCAAGGCCACGGTACAGACGCCCATGATGGCGGTCACTCCGCCCAAAAACTGCCCCAACGCGGTGACCGGCGATACGTCGCCATAGCCCACTGTTGTCAGCGTGATGATGCTCCACCACATGGCCCGCGGGATACTCGAAAACTTGTCAGGCTGGGCTTGGTGCTCAGCCAGATACATCATGGTGGACGACAAAATAATGGCCACGCCCAACACATACAGCGACGCCAAAAACGCCCGCCTCTCTTCATAAAGCGCCCGCCACAAATCTTGCAAAGCGTAGCTGTAGTGTGAGAACTTCAATATGCGCAGCAAGCGGATCGCCCGCAACGAACGCAAGTCAATGCCCGGAAAGACAAAGCTCAAAATCGTGGGCAATATCGCCAGCAAATCGACCAAGCCGTAGAGGCTTAGCGCATATCGCCGCCGCCGCTCTGGTGTGGTTTGGCCAAATTCTTCGTTGTGCTTGGCGGTCCACATTCGCAGCGAATACTCAACTGCAAACACCGCGACTGAAAAATACTCGAAGGCATCGAACCAAGCTTGATAAGCGTGGTAGATGTGTTCCTCGGACTCAACGATCACGGCCAATATGTTGAGCATCACCAACAGCATCAAAGCTCTGTTGAGCCACTGTGCGGTCGTGTCGCCGTCGCGCTCGCGCTCTAAGATGTCGTAAATGCGTTTGGAGTCTAGTCCGGTCATGAAACCCCCTGCCTTTATCCGTGGTCGTGCGCCCACAGGCACAAGGCCTCTCGACCCTGAACCACCAGGTCAACCTTTTGCCCTATCGGCAACATCACTTTGGTCTTGATGTGTCCCATGGGCAAGCCCGTGAGGATCTTGGCCTTGGTTCTCTCACGCAACCAACCCACAACCTCGCGCATACCGTGGCCGCGGTCGCTGGGCAACTTGCGCTGCTGGGTGAACGCGCCCAGCAGAATGGCCTTTTGCTTGGCCAAAACGCCAGCGTGCCACAGCGTGGTGAGCATGCGCTCGACCCGATAAGGTGCTTCGCCCACATCTTCTAGAAACAAAATTCCGCGTTCGACCTGTGGCAGGTATGGCGTGCCCACCAACGAGGCCACCAAGCAAAGGTTACCGCCCCATAGGGTGGCGTCTTGCAACATCCACTCGGTGGGGTCATCGGCGGCGATGCGCCAGCCCGTGCCTTCAGCCTGACCAGACAACACGTCTTCAAAGCACCCCTGCGTGATTTCATCGACGCCATCCGCTGCGCCAAAGTCTTCGATCAGCGCCGGGCCAGCCCACGTGGGCACACCGGTCTTGGCCATCACCGCCAACGACAGGGCCGTGAAGTCACTAAAGCCCACCCATTGCGTGCCCTTGTTGACCGAACGCGCGATGGCTTTGTAGGGCAAATTTGGTAGCAAGCGGCTGAGCCCGTAGCCGCCGCGCGTGGTCAAGACCATGTCCGCGCCGCTCTGTGCAGCACGCTCGATCGCCTCAAGCCGATGGGCGTCCGTACCCGCAAAGCGCTGCGCTTTGGCCGTCGCCGCGGGGTCGACCTCGACTTGGTGTCCCATGCGCTCCAATGCGCGCACGGCCCGCTTCAGGTCTGCTGTGCGCTGGACCGCACTCGAAGGAGAAATAACGTACAAATGCTTCATAGGGCGCGAGTGTGACACAAGCCACAACTTGTTAAACCAGGCGTGCTCATAAATGGTTCATCAGCGTGCCCCACCAAGCCGCTGGCTCTAAGCCGGGGTGCAAACACTCTTGCACAAAATGACCGCCGGTGGGCAAGCAGATGGCGGGCGCGCAACCTTTGATTTGGCGCTGCAGTTGCGGCATGGTTACCGCCAGCACAGGGTCCGCCTCACCCACCAACATGGCTGCCTTGCCTTGCCATTGCGTCTGCCAAAACCCGGCGGCTTGGCGCGACAGCGCAGCCCCGGGCGCATCCGCTGCATCCATCACCATCTCGGGGAAACGCCGCAAGGCCGCACGGTGACCCGCGTCGGGGAAAGGCGCGTCATAAGCCGCCCGCTCTGCTGGGCTGAGGTGAGGGCAGCCTCTGCCCAACAAATCGCCCACGCCAAACTGGGGCTTGTCACGGCAAAACTGGCGCCATGCCACGAACCCGTCAGGCAAAGGCGCCTCGCCAGTGGCTAGCATGGTGTTCATGACGCACAGCGCTTGGTAGCGCTCAGGCGCTGCCATGGGCAAAGTCAAACCCAGCAACCCGCCCCAGTCTTGCACCGCGAGGTTGATGTGGCGCAAATCAAGCGATTCAACCCACTCCAAGAGAATGTCTCGGTGCCAGTCGTAGTGGTGCGCTGAAGCCTTTTTGGGCTTGTCGCTGCGACCAAAACCAATCAAGTCGGGCGCCAACACGCGGTGCCCCATTTGCGTCAAGCGAGCGATCCAATGGCGCCAAACGTAGCCCCACGTTGGGTTGCCATGCAACAGCACCCAAGTGCGAGCTGCGTCGCGGGGCCCCTCGTCGACGTAGGCCATGCGCAAGCCGTCGAGGCTGGGCAATTCGTCGGTGTAATGGGGTTGGTAAGGCCAGTCGGGCAAACCATCAAAGGCCGCGTCTGGTGTCCTCAGGGCGTCATCGCGCAAACGGTGCGCCCGGACCTTATAGGCTTGGCGCCGCGCCTGAAAAAACGACTGCATCAAATCGGCACACTCGGCCGCCTCGACGCCCCCCGTGACGCGGGTTTGGTGGTTGATGGCTGCTTGCGCGAACACATCATGCACCGAGCCCGCCGCGCCGGTCTTGGGCTCTGGTGCGCCGTAGATCACCTCTTTGACCCGCGCGTTGAGCGCCGCACCGGCGCACATGGTGCAGGGCTCAACCGTCACCACCAATGTGCAGTCCTCGAGCCGATGGTTGCCCAAGTGGCGGGCTGCGTCTCGCAAGGCCAATACCTCGGCGTGGGCACAAGGGTCAGCGTCGCTTTGGGTTTGGTTGTGGCCGCGGCCGACGACTTCGTCGCCCAACAGCACAACGGCCCCGATGGGCACCTCGCCCTGCTCTGCAGCGGCGCGCGCCTGGGTCAACGCCAGTTGCATGGCTTGAGATGGGTTCATGGTTGAATCATTCCGAGTTTCACCATCCAGCCGCGCAGGGCCTGCTCAGACTCGCCCCCTTGGGCGAGCTGTTCTGCCATGGCCGCGTGGGCCTCGGGACGGTGTTGGTTGAGTTTGACGGCCACGTCAATGTGCTCAATGACGAGTTGGAACGCCGTGATGCGCTTGAGCATGTCTTGCGTGTAGGCCTCTCGCAGACCCTTCCATTGCTCGGCATAGGCGGGTTCATGGTCACCAATCAAGCGCTTGAGCAAGGCGTCTTTGGCCTCGGGCTCGTCCACCATGGTCACCCTGACGCGCGCTTGCACCATGACGTATGACCAGGTGGGCACGCGCTCTTTGTCTGGGTACACCGAAGGCGACATGTACGCGTGTGGCCCCTGAAAAATCGCCAAGGCCTGCGGTTGTTCGCGCAACAAGGCGCCTTGTGGATTGGCGCGCGCAAAGTGCCCCCACAACGTGCCATGCGGACCGCCCTGAGCATCCCAGTGCAGGGGTACGGCGGTGGCGCTGGGCCAGCCATCTTGGCCTGTATGGACCAACGTCGCCAACGGGTGTGCCCGCATGATCTGGCTAGCGCACTCGGGGTGATCAAAGGCTTTGGGCAAATACATCGATGGGTCTCCGTCATGGCTCTGGCTTGAAAGAGCCGGCACGCGGTTTGCACCCATCCGCGTGTCACCCACAAGCCGAGGCAACCATTGTGGTCGCATTGTGTACCAAGCAGCTGTCGCACTCACCACGCCACTTTCATCAAACGATGCAGGTTTTTTGAGAGATTGCCCCTTTACAGCGCTGACTTTGATTTATATTTCACTTTAAATTAATTCGTAAATACGTTGTTTTTAAGCGTTTTATTTCTTTTACTTTGATGGTTTGTTGGGTGATTTTGACCAGACCACGTGGCGCGTAGGCGCCGTCTCCATGAGAACCCATGCGTCAGGTGTCGAGGCGCTATTGCATTCAAAATGCGCGATGATCGCGCAACCGATGCATCCACTGCACAATTTGATCAGCCAACCGCCACCAGCCATTCCGCCCTTCACTACAGTCCACCCATCACGCCACGCGATCAAAAATCAAACAGGAGCCAAACCATGCGAACCCAAGTCGCCATTGTCGGCGCCGGCCCATCTGGCCTGTTGCTCGGACAACTGTTGCACAAAGCCGGTATCGATGCCGTCATCGTTGAGCGCCAAAGCCCAGAGTACGTGCTCGGTCGCATTCGGGCGGGCGTGCTTGAGCAAACCACGGTTGACCTGCTCGACGAAGCCGGCGTTGGCGAGCGGATGCACAAAGAGGGCTTGGTGCACAGCGGCTTTGATATGTTGTTCAACGGCCAGCGCCACCGCATCGACCTGACCCAGTACAGCGGCGGCGCCAGCGTCATGGTCTACGGCCAAACCGAAGTCACCCGCGACCTGATGGACGCCCGCACTGCCGCGGGCCTGCCCATCGTCTATGAAGCGGACAACGTGCAGGTTCATGACTTCGACACCCAAAGTCCACGCGTGACCTACGAAAAAGACGGGCAAACCCACACCATAGACTGCGACTTCATCGCGGGTTGCGATGGCTTTCACGGCGTGTGCCGGGCCAGCGCGCCCAAGAACGCCATCAAAGAGTTCGAGATGGTCTATCCCTTTGGTTGGCTGGGCGTGTTGTCAGACACACCGCCCGTGCACCACGAGCTGATTTACGTCAACAGCCCACGCGGATTCGCCCTTTGCTCGCAGCGCAGCATGACGCGCAGCCGCTACTACGTGCAAGTGCCACTGAGCGACAAAGTTGAGCAATGGAGCGACGATGCCTTTTGGGATGAGCTGCGCCTGCGCCTCGATGAAGAAGGCAGAGCCAACCTCGTGACAGGCCCCTCTATCGAGAAAAGCATTGCCCCCCTGCGCAGCTTTGTGACCGAGCCGCTGCGCTTTGGGCGCATGTTTTTGGCGGGCGACGCCGGCCACATCGTGCCCCCCACCGGGGCCAAAGGGCTCAACCTCGCGGCCACCGACGTCAAATACCTCAGCTCAGCCCTGGTTGAGTACTACCAAGAAAAAACCGAGGCTGGCATCGACCACTACAGCCAGCGCTGCTTGGCCCGCATTTGGCGCGCCGAGCGCTTCTCGTGGTGGTTCACCAGCATCATGCATCGCTTTCCCGAGAAGGGAGAGATCAATGAAAAGCTGCAAAACGCTGAACTCGACTACCTCATGCACTCCGAAGCGGGCCTGCGATCCATCGCTGAAAACTACGTGGGCTTGCCGCTCAACTTTGGTGAGGGCTGAAGCGGTCTAACGCAGAAGCCCTGACGGCTGGTGTATTCAAGCGTCCTCGACCCGGCGGCCTTTGTTGTGGCTTGAGCCAAACAAGCGCCCCAGCCTTTCAATGAGACCAAGCCCCTCGCTTATGGCACGCGCTGTCATCGTTTTGGCAAGGGCAAGCCTTCTGACTGAAAATCACGCTTGGTACACGCTTGTCATTGGCAAAGGTGGTAGGCTACTGCTCGAATTGATTTTCAATAACAGGAGACCCAATATGTCGATGATGAACCGCCCTTTGCTGATCTCTGACCTCTTAGAGCACGGGGCTGCCCAGCACGCCAAGACCGAGGTGGTGTCGCGCGAGACCCATGGTGATTTGTTTCGCTACACCTACGCAGACGCAGCACCCCGAGCTCGCCAGCTGGCGCGGGCGTTGCTGTCGCAGGGGTTGAAGGCGGGTGATGTGGTCGGGTCTATCGCCTGGAACAACCACCGCCACCTCGAGTCTTACTTTGGTGTGTCGGGCACGGGCATGGTGATGCACACGTGCAACCCCCGCTTGCACCCTTCTCAGCTCATTTACATCCTCAACCACGCCGAAGACAAGGTCGTGCTGTTTGACGCGACCTTTGCGCCTTTGGTCAAAGGCATTGCGGCGCACTGCCCGCACGTGCAGTTGTGGGTGTGCTTGGCAGATGCGGCGCACACGCCCGCCATCGAAGGCGTGAGCAACGTGGTCGCCTATGAAGACTTCATTGCGGCGCAGCCCAGCGACTACACATGGCCCGATTTAGACGAGAACTCGGGTGCGGCCCTGTGCTACACCTCGGGTACGACAGGCAACCCCAAGGGCGTGCTTTACAGCCACCGCGCGATTGTGCTCAACGCCACCATGGGCTGCTCGCCAGATGTGCTGGGGCTGTCGGCGCGCTCTGTGGTGCTGCCGGTGGTGCCGATGTTCCACATCAATGCCTGGTGTATTCCGTATGCGTCGTTGATTGCCGGCTCTAAATTGGTTTTGCCCGGCCCCCAGTTGGATGGCGCCAGCTTGTACAACCTGATGGAGAGCGAGAAAGTCACCATCAGCGCCGGTGTGCCGACCATTTGGTTGGGTTTGGTCCAGCACTTAGAGGCCAACAACCTGCAGTTCAGCACCATGCGCTGCACGGCCGTCGGCGGCACGGCCATGCCCAAGGCACTGATCGCCAAGTTCGACGAGAAGTTCAACGTCGAGGTGCGCCATGGCTGGGGCATGACCGAAACCACGGCCGTGGCCACCATGAGCAACCTGAGCGCCAGCGACGTTGAGTTGTCGGCCGACGAGCGCCACAGCATCATTGCGCGCCAAGGCAAGGCCGTCTCGGGCATTGAGATCAAGTGTGTTGACGAAAACGGCAACACCCTGCCCCGCGATGGTGTTTCGCAGGGCGAGCTGATGGTGCGCGGCCAGTGGATTGTTGAGCGCTACTACAAGGCTGAAAAGACCGCCTTGGTTGATGGCTGGTTCCCCACGGGCGACATCGCCACGATTGATGCCAGCGGCACCATGGTGATTCGCGATCGAACCAAAGACGTGATCAAGAGCGGCGGCGAGTGGATCAGCTCGATCGACCTCGAGAACGTCGCTGTGGGTCACCCCGCTGTGGCCATGGCTGCGGTGATTGGCATCAAACACCCCAAGTGGGACGAGCGCCCGCTGCTGTTGATCGTGACCAAACCCGAGCAAAAGCTAGAGAAGCAAGAGGTCCTCGACTTTTTGAGCGAGCGCGTCGCCAAGTGGTGGGTGCCAGACGATGTCATCTTTGTCGACACGCTGCCCGTGGGCGGCACAGGCAAGGTGCAAAAGAACGAGCTGCGCGCCACCTATGGCAGCGTCTTTGAGGCCAGCGCCTAAGGCCTTGCCGCGACCGAGCAAGAAAGGGGCCAAGGCCCCTTTTTTGTTGCTGCTTTTGCAGATGCCGTGCGGTGGTGCGGCGTTTGCCGAGGCATGGGTTTAAGCGCCCTTTTTCAGGGCTTGCTCGACAAAGTCCAAGCGGTCTTGGCCCCAAAACATCTCGCCGTTGATGACGTAGGTGGGCGCACCAAATACCCCGAGCTCGATGGCCTCTTGCGTGTGGGCTTGGTAGGTGGCTTGCACGGCATCGCTGGTGGCGTCTGTCACGATGGAAGCAGGCAATCCACACGCTTGCACCAGCGCGGCGAGCGTGTCGGCGTCGCCGATGTTGCGCTCTTCCGCCCAGACTGCACGCAAGAGCGCGCCGGCCAGTTGCATGGCCGCGTCTGAGCCACTGGTTTGCTCAGCCGCAATGATCAGCGACGCGGCAGCATCGGCGCTCACCGGAAAGAACGCGGGGTGAATGTTCAGCGGCAAGCCCAAGTGATCGCGAAAGCGCGCCAACTCGACCAGCCGATAGGCTTGGCGCTGGGGCGCGCGCTTGGGCAAAGGCAAGCCACCTGATAGCGGGAAAATCTTGCCCAAGTCCATGGGCTTGATGCGCACGCTGGCTTGGTAGCGAGCGGCCAGCTGGGCCAACCGCTCGTGCCCAAAATACGTCCAAGGGCTACTGGCAATCATGAAGTAATCAATGTGCATGGGGGAGCTTTCGCGAACAAAAAATCCAATATAAGCCGTGCCCTGCGCGCAAGCCCGACGCGCGAACGACAGTTTCGGTTGACAGGCTCAATTAACAGACTGTGGCGAGCTTCGCGTGGGGTTTCGCCGAACGCCGCGCGTGACCCACAGCGCGGCCAAAGCGCACAACGCTGTGCCCCACACCATGCCTGAGATGTCATGCACCACATAGTGGCCGATCAGCGCGCCCAAGGCGGTCGCAATCAGGTTAGAGAGGGTCGACATCAAGGCCGACGCCACGCCTGCCAAGTGCCCCAAAGGCTGCAACGACAAGGCCATCAGGTTGCCAAACAACATCCCAAAACTGAAGAATGAAATCGCCATCCAAACAAAGGTGACGGGCAAGGTATCGATTTCAGGCCACAACCAACGCAGCGCACCAAAGCCCACGGCGACAACGCACAGCACCGACATGGCGACGCCAACAATCTTGGAAGGCCCCCAGCGCGTCACCACTTTGGCGTTGACCAAGCTGGCGATACCCACCGAGCTGGCCAAGGTGCCAAACAACACCGGAAACCAAAACGGCTGCCCATACAACACGCCAAAAATGTGTTGTGCGTTACCCAAGTAAGCAAACAGCGGTGAAAACATCAACCCCATGGCCACCACAAAGGGCCAGCTGTCGGGGTGACGCAAACACTCATGGAATGCCCTCGCTATACCCACAAACCGCAGCGGTTGGCGTTGAGTTAAAGGCAATGTTTCGGCTTGGCGCCAGAGCAACCAGAGTGCTGAAGCAAGCCCCACACAGGCAAAAAACACAAAGATGGCGCGCCAGCCAAACGCCCACGTAATGCCTTGCCCCATCACCGGTGCCACCATGGGCACCAAGATGAATGTGGTGGTGACGAACGAGTTCACGCGGGCGAGTGTGGCGCCCTCGTAGCGGTCTCTGACCATGGCCATCGATACCACGCGCGGTGCAGCGGCCCCCAAACCTTGAATGACCCGCCCGATCAACATGGCGCTGAGGCTTTGAGCCATCGCGCACACCACGCAGCCAATCAAGAACACAAAAAAACCAGCAAAAATCACGGGCTTGCGACCAAAATGATCCGCCGCAGGACCAGCGATGATCTGTCCGGCTGACAGGCCCAAGAACAAGAAAAGCACCACATATTGCATATCGCTGGCCTGGGTGACGTGCAAATCGATGCGCATAACGCCCAAGGCTGGCAGCATGCCGTCGACCGACAGGGCCACCACACTCATGAGGGCCGCCATCAGCATGACAAACTCTCTCAGTGACGTCTGGCGGGTGGTGGTGGGGAAAATCATATCGGGCAGACCTTGCGAAAAGACGCCTATTGTCGCAGGCAGGGCGAGCCACACGCCCAAGGCAGTGACGGGCCATCGCCCTTTGCCCTGCAAGACGGCGCGGACTGTGCAAAATAGACGCTGCACCTGTGCCAATGCGCCCGACAATCCACGCCACCCACACCCCGTCACTGTCACCTCTATCCATGACCGACCAGCCAACGCCACCGCCCGCCAACGCGCAGTTGCCCACGCTTGAAGCGCTGGGCGAGGCCGCGTGGACCTTGCGGTGGGGTGAGCAGATTGACATTGAAGTTAACTTAAAGATTGCCTCTGTAGCGCACGCCATTGCTAAATACGTTGAACGCAATGACATACACGGCGTGACAGACATCGTGCCGACGTTTTGCACGATCACGGTGTTTTTTGACGCTTTAAAAATCGACCGAGACGAGTTGGCCCACGTGCTGTTGGGCTTGGCGGACACGCCCGCCCAATCAGAAGCTGACGCTGTCACATGGCATTTGCCCGTGAGTTTTGACCCCGCCTGGGGTTTAGACATAGATGCGTGTGCCACTGACTGTGGACTCAGTGCGCAGGCGTTTTGCGATCAATTGACCAGCCTAGAGCTGCGCTGCCATGCGATGGGTTTTTTGCCCGGGTTTGCCTACCTTGCGCAGTTGCCTGAGTCGCTGCAGCTGCCCAGACTGGCGACGCCACGCACCCACGTGCCTGCGCAGACTTTGGCGGTGGCAGGCGCGATGGCCGCGATCTACCCCACGCGCAGCCCGGGTGGCTGGCGCCTGTTGGGGCACATGCCCTTGCCCTTGTTTGACACGCGAGACGCCGATTCGCCCGCGCTCTTGCAGGTGGGCGACCGCGTGCGCTTTGTGGCTGTAACGCCAGCGCAGGCCAACGCCATTGCCGCTGATGCCCAGCGCGAGGTGGGGCTTCGGCGCCGTTATGCAGAGGGTGGTTTATGAGCTTGGCAGCCCCCCCAAGCTGGTTGGTGCAGCAGGCTGGTTCTGGCAACACCATTCAAGATTTGGGCCGACATGGCTTGAGGCACCAAGGCGTGCCGCTGGCCGGCGCCTTAGACCCTTGGCTGCTCAAGTGCGCCAATGCTTTGGTGGCCAACCCGCTCGATGCGGCCTGCATCGAGATGCGCTTGATGGGCCCAAGCTTGGTATGCACCCAAGGCCCAGCCAAAGTCGCGCTGGCCGGTGACGCCCAGGCCAGCATCACCCGGGCGGGTGGGCACACGCAAGCCTTGCCCGCGTGGCACAGCGCCACGCTCTACCCGCAAGACCAAGTGCGTGTGACGCGGGTGTTCAGGGGCTGCGCTTATTTGGCGCTAGAGGGCGGCATGGCATTGACCCCAGTCATGGGCAGCCGCTCAACATGCGGCAGCTGGTTGGATTCTGGCCCCTTATCAAGACCGCTGACAGACGGCGATGCATGGCAAGGCACGGCTTGTGCCAGTGTCGACTCGCCTGCTTTGCGCGCGCCGGCGTGGCAACACGATGGGGTCCAAGGCGGTGATGGGCAAGGCGTTGTGTTGCGGGCCATGCTTGGCCCACAAGCGGCGGCATTTGAGAGCGACTCACTGCATCGGTTTTGGTCACAGAGTTGGCGCACGACCAGCGCCCAAGACCGCATGGGCATGAGGCTTGTTGGTGAGGCCTTGCGGCTCGCACCAGCCCATCGCAAGCCCATGGTCTCTGACGCGGTGACGCCCGGCGCCATACAAGTACCAGCAGACGGTCAACCCATCGCCTTGCTCAATGACTGTCAAACGATGGGTGGCTACCCCAAAATTGCCGTGGTGATTCAAGCCGATTTACCCCGGCTGGCCCACTGCCCGCCCAGCACCGAGCTGCGCTGGCAAAGCGTCACAGCGGCACAAGCCGACGCTGCCAGGGTTGAGATTTCACGCGCTTGGCAGACGTGGCAAGGTCAAGTCAGGCCCTATCAAGAGCCCGGCTTTCTAGACCCGATTGCGCTGGGTGTGCAGAACTTGATCAGCGGCGTGGTGATGGCTCTGCCCGAAAAACCGCCAGGGGCTTAATATGCGTTGAAAGAGGGGCCAAACATGAACACACAGATCAACCTCAATGCAGACTTGGGCGAATGGGTGGACGGCCGGCCCACGGGCGATGACCCGCAGATGCTCACGTTGGTGAACTCGGCCAACATTGCGTGCGGCTTTCATGCCAGCGACCCCGCGCACATCGCCGTCACACTGGCGCAGGCCATGGCGCATGAGGTCGAGCTGGGTGCTCACCCTTCGTTTGACGACAAGCCAGGATTTGGGCGCCAGCGCATGCAATTGGCCCCCGATGACCTGCGGGCCTTGCTGATTTACCAAATCGGTGCGTTGTCCGCCATGGCCAAGGCGGTAGGCGGGCACTTGTCTCACGTCAAACCACACGGTGCATTGAGCAACATGGCATGCGCCGATGCGGACATGGCGCTGGTGGTGGCCGAGGCGATTGCGTCGTGTTCCGAAGATTTGATTTTGTTGGCCCCAGCTTGCTCTGAGTTGGCGCTGGCTGGGCAAACCAGGGGCTTGAGGACCGCGCTAGAAATTTATGCCGATCGGCGCTATGAGCCCGATGGCCAACTGGTGTCTAGGCAACAGCCCCACGCGCTGATCCGCGAGCCGCAGGCCTGCGTCGAGCATGTGCTGGCCATGCTGCAAGCGGGGGGTATTCTGAGTGCGGGCGACCATTTTTTACCCACCGAGATCCACAGCGTTTGCGTGCATGGCGATGACCCCCACGCTGTCTCCACGGCTCAAGCGCTGCAGCTGGCCTTGCGCGAGCACGGTTTTGAACTGTGCGGCTTGGATGAGTTGGTCTGACGCCAACCCAGCAACGCGTCACCGAAGCGATCGACGGGGGCTAAGATCAGGGTAGTATTTTGTTCCACGCCACACTCGTGGCGGCCGCGCAGGGCCGACACGGCCTGAGCCCGCCACCCACTTCGCCGAATCAACCCAGTCAGGACAAGCGCATGAACCCACTCCAACAACAAGAAGGCCAATTCGCAGGCCCCAGAGGCATTTCGGTGTTTTGGCAGTCGTGGCGAAGCGCGGCCGAACCACGCGGCTTGGTGCTATTGGTGCATGGTTTGGGTGAGCACTCTGGGCGCTACGACCACGTGGTTCAGGCCTTGGTGGAGGATGGGTTTCAGGTCTACGCACTCGATCACATTGGCCATGGCCGCTCAGGTGGGGAGCGCGAAATCATCGAGCGCTTTGACGATTTCTTACAGCCAGTGCAGACCTTGCGAGGCATGATGACCGAAGCCCACCCGGGCCTGCCATTGTTTGTGCTTGGGCACAGCATGGGCGGGCTGATTTCGACACACCACGTGCTCGCACACCCCGAAGGACTGGCTGGCTTGGTGCTCTCTGGCCCTGCTCTGCGGGTCAACCCCAACCTCTCGCCCGTCACAATTTGGATTGGCCGAATCCTCTCGGTGCTGTCGCCCAAAACGGGCGTGCGCAAGGTTGCACCCGAAACCGTTTGCCGCGACCCCGAAGTGGTCAAGGCCTATGTGGCTGACCCGTTGGTGTTTCACGGGCTCACCCCTGCCCGTTTGGCTGCCGAACTGTTGGGCGCGATTCGAGCATTGAGCGACAGAAGACCAGAGATCAAGCTGCCACTCATGGCCATGCAAGGCCTTGAAGATCGCTTGGTCGATACCTCGGGTGCGGCGTGGTTGATTGCGGGTGCAAGCAGCCAAGACAAGACTTTGCACGAATACCCTGGGCTATTTCACGAGGTGTTCAACGAGCCAGAAAAAGCGCAAGTTATTGGTGACTTGCGCGAGTGGCTGAGGGCACGCTTACCGAGTTGATGCACCGTTTGCTTCAAAGGCAACCACGTGATCCACTTCGGCGTAGATGCCGATGTGCTCGCCAATGGCATGATCGTGGTGACTGGGCACCAGCGACAACAACGAGTGCCCGGAATCAAGTTGCAGCGTATACAAAAACTGGGCACCGCGAAACGCCTTGCGCGTGATCACGGCCTTGAGTGGCGCCTGGTCGTCGTGCACGATGTCGTCGGCTCGAAGCAGCACCTCACAGGGCTGCCCCACCCGCTCAGCGGCCTGCGATGCGCCCGCCGCCAAAGGCAAACGCCCGACTGGCGTTTGCAAGAACCACTGACTGCCTTCGCATTGGTACGAAGCCGGCAAAAACACACCATCGCCAATGAACTCGGCCACAAACCGCGACGCGGGCCGGTGGTAGACGGTGTAGGGGTCACCCCATTGGTGAAGTTGACCGCCATGCATCACGCCAACCAAGTCGGCCATGGCGAACGCCTCTAACTGATCGTGCGTAACCAACAAGGCGGTGGCGCCAGCGCGTTTCAAGATGGCTCGCAGCTCATGCGCCAAGCGCTCGCGCAGGTCGACATCGAGGTTAGAGAAGGGTTCGTCAAGCAGCAGCAAATCAGGACCGGGCGCCAGCGACCGGGCCAAAGCGACGCGCTGTTGCTGGCCGCCCGATAGCTCGTGGGGGTAGCGATCCGCCAAAGCCTCCAACTCGACAAGGCCCAAGACTTCGTTGACCCGGGCGCTGCGTTGCGCCGCAGGCCAGCGGTGCAAGCCGTAGGCGATGTTGTCGCGCACACTCAGGTGGGGAAACAACGCATAGTCTTGAAACACCATGCCAATGCGGCGCTGCGTCACATCGGCCGTGTGGCCTCGCTCACCGTCGCTAACGAGTCGCTCCGCGATGTCGATGCGACCACTGGCCAAAGGTTCTAAGCCAGCCACCGCGCGCAGCAAAGAGGTTTTGCCGCACCCCGACGGCCCGATCAGCACCCCGATTTGTCCCTGCGCAAGGCTGAACGACACCCCTTGCAGCGCAGGGCGCTCAGCGCGAGGGTATCGCACATCGACATCTTGGACATTCAAAAACATGGGGGCATTCTAGTGATGTCGCGGGTGGTGTCAGTTGCCGTGCCTACAATGCCCTGCAAAGTCAGAGGCACTGGCAGAACGATTCCCCCCATGTTTTTAAAACGATTCGCTCCGATTTGGTTCGCGCTCTTGTTCAGCGTGACGCTTCTGCTTGCCTTGCCAACGTTGACTGTGTGGGGCGCTTGGCTGGGCTGGGATTCGAGCCAATCGACTTTGTTGGCGCACTTGTGGGGCACGGTGCTGCCACGCTACACGTTGACATCGCTGTGGCTTGGCTTGGGTGTCGCTGTTGGTGTGAGCGCCCTGGGCTTGGGCAGTGCGTTGTTGGTGACCTTGTTTGATTTTCCCGGGCGTGCCACCCTGACTTGGGCGCTGTTGCTGCCGGTGGCAATGCCTGCCTATGTGGTGGCCTACGCGTACACCGACTTTTTCCAGTTCAGCGGCCCCGTGCAAACCACGCTGCGCGCGTGGACGGGCTGGCAAGGGGCTGTGCTGCCTGACATTCGAAGCGTCGGCGGCGCCATGCTGGTGCTGTCGGTCACGCTCTACCCGTATGCCTATTTGCTGGTGAGGGCCGCATTGATTGAGCGCGCCAGCGGGCCGCTCGAGGCCGCCAAATTGTTGGGCGCTGGACTAGGGCGTCGCGTTTGGAGCGTGGCCATTCCCATGGTTCGCCCCGCCTTGGCTGCAGGCTTGGCACTGGCGCTGATGGAGACCTTGGCCGACTTTGGTGTCGCCAGTTATTTCGGGGTGCAAACCTTCACCACGGGCATCTACAAGGCTTGGCTGGTGATGGATGACGCCAGCGCTGCCGCCCAGCTTTCTAGCGTTTTGTTGCTGTTTGTGTTGGCTTTGTTGGCGTGGGAGCACAAGGCCCAGCGGCGCATCAAGTTTGGCTCAACGCGGGTGGATCGCGGTGGTCGCGAAGCCCAGCCGCTGGCTTTGCGGGGCGCTCCGGCTTGGCTTTGCCTGGGCTTGGGGTTGATCCCTGTGACTCTAGGGTTTGGGTTGCCCACCTTGATTTTGGGCCATCTGTGGCTCACGTCGGCCGAAGCCACGCCATGGGGAGAATACGCAGGCGGGAGCCTCAACACCCTCAAACTGGGTGGCATCACCGCGGTGCTGGCTGTCGCGATCGCCATGGCGTTCTTGGTGACAGAGCGCGTGCGCTGCCACCCCCTGGTGGGCTTGTTGACGCGGCTGATTGGCGTGGGTTCTGCCATCCCCGGGGTGGTGGTGGTGATTGGTATTTTGGTACCGCTGCGGTGGTTCCAAGAAGTCGAATGGGTGGGCGCGCTGAGTTATTGGGTGACCGCGACGGGCTTGGGTATTGTGTGGGCCTATTTGATTCGCTTTTGTGCGGTGGCCTTGCAGTCCATTGGCAGTGGCTACAGCCGTTTGCCGCTGAGCATGGATGAAGCATCGCGCACGCTTGGTGTTTCTGGCCTGCCCATGGTGCGAAGGGTTCACATGCCCCTGATGCGCAACACCCTGTTCATTGCGGGGCTGTTGGTGTTGGTGGACGTCATGAAAGAGCTGCCTGCGACCCTGGTGCTCAGGCCCTTTGACTCAGACACCCTGGCTGTGGTGGCCTACCAGCTGGCGCGCGATGAACGCTTGGCAGAGGCTGCTGTGCCCTCTTTGACGCTGGTGTTGATCGGCCTGATACCGGTGATTTGGGTCAGTCGCAGTTTGCGCCAAGTTGGGCGGTGAGCCCACGCGGCATGTGCCCTCACCCCCAAAGACCTTGATCAATGTGGTTGATTGCGAATGATAATGATTCGCATTTAGGATATACTCGACGCCAACGGCTTCCACAAAATCAACCCACCACTGCCATGAACTCTGCCTCAACCCCCACACCACCGACAGCGCTTACCACCTCGCTCAGACGCGCTGCTGCTTTGATCTTGGCGAGCGCCAGCCTCTTCGCCACCGCCACCCATGCCGCTGAGTTGTATGTGTATTCGGCGCGCCATTACCCTTCTGACTCGGCTCTGTACGCAGGCTTCACCGCCAAAACAGGCGTAGAAATCAAGCGCGTTGATTCCAACGACTCTGGCATTTTGGCTCGACTCAAGGCCGAAGGCCGCTATTCCAAGGCTGACGTGATCTTGCTGGTTGACGCCACCCGTCTGTGGCGCGCCGAGCAAGATGGATTGTTCGCACCCATTCGCTCGGCCAAGCTGGACCAAGCCATCCCGGCGCAATACCGATCTGAGGCAACCGACGGCGCGCACCTTTGGTATGGCTTCTCGAGTCGCGCCCGGGTGGTGGTCTATGACCGCGCACAGTTCAGCCCCAGCGACGTGGACGGCTATGAAAAGTTAGCTGGCGACAAGTTCAAGAACAAACTCTGCATTCGCTCGGGCTCGCACCCCTATAACCTGAGCCTGTTCTCTTCTTTGTATGCCCGCTGGGGCCAAGAGAAAACCGAGGGCTGGTTGGCCGGCTTGGTGAGCAACATGGCCCGCTCCCCCAAGGGCGGTGACACCGATCAGATCAAGGGCGTGGCCTCGGGTGAATGCGGCGTCGCCATCACGAACAGCTATTACCTCGCCCGGCTGATGCGCTCCAATGACCCAGCGCAGCGCGCCGTGGCAGAGCGCGTTGGCGTGGCGTTTCCAGACGCGCTGTCAGTCGGCACGCACGTCAACATCGCCGGCGGTGCGGTGGCCAAGCACGCGCCCCAACCCGACCTTGCCGTGGCGTTTTTGGAGTACTTAGCGACCCCAGAAGCGCAGGCCCACTTTGCCGATGGCAACAACGAGTGGCCACTGGCCGCCGGGGTGCAGATTGACAACCCGGCTCTCGAGGTCATGGCACCCGCCAATTGGAAGGCAGACCCCCTGCCCCTGAGCCAAATCGGGCAAGGCGTACCAGAAGTTCAGCGCATGCTGGATCGGGTAGGATTTCAATAAATTTCAATTTAGCTTTAAGTCCTCATTCCATGCCAGACAAGCACTCAGGCTTCAAGGGTAACAAGCAAGCCCTGCCGACCAAAACCTGCGAAGTTTGCGGGCGCCCCATGACTTGGCGCAAAGCTTGGGCCAAAAATTGGGCTGAGGTGCGCTATTGCTCTGACGCGTGTCGTCGCAACAAAAAGAGCCAAACCGCGGAGGCGCCTCAGTGAGTGCGCGAAGCCCAGTGCGGCGGCTGGTGGTCGTTCTGGGCGACCAACTTGACGTCGAAGCGTCGGCTTTGGATGACTTTGACGCCTCGCAAGACATGGTCTGGATGGCAGAGGTCGAGCAAGAGTCCACGCATGTGCCCTCAAGCCTGCAACGCATCGCCCTGTTTCTCAGTGCCATGCGCCATTTTCGCGAGGTGCTGGATGCGCGGGGTCTGAGGGTGTGGTACAGCCAGCTCGACGACGAGGCCAACCTCGGCACGCTGGCGAAAGAGCTGCAGCGCGCGATCGACGAACTTGCGCCACAAGCATGCGTGATGACCGCACCAGGCGATTGGCGCGTGCTGAAAGACATTCAATCGGTATGCGAGGCCAATGCGTTGCCTTTGGATTTGCGCGATGACCGGCATTTTTTCAGCACTGTGCGTGACTTTGCCGCCCATGCAAAGGGTCGCAAACAGCTTCGCATGGAGTTTTTTTACCGCGAGATGCGCAAGCGCACCGGCATTTTGATGGATGGTGCCGAGCCGATGGGCGGACAGTGGAATTTTGACGCCGACAACCGCAGCAGCTTTCCCCGCTCGGGACCAGTGGCCCTGCCGCCACCGATGCGGTTTGAGCCAGACGCCATCACCCAAAGCGTGATGGACTTGGTCAGGCAGCGTTTTGCCAGCCACGCAGGCAACTTAGACACGTTGGGTTGGGCCGTCACGCGCGAGCAAGCCTTGTCCGCATTGGCCCATTTCATAGCGCACAGCCTGCCTCAGTTCGGCCAATACCAAGACGCCATGTGGGAGGGCGAAGTCTGGCTTTACCACTCGCACTTGGCCAGCGCCATGAACCTCAAGCTGCTGCGTGCGCGCGAGGTCGTGGCCGCCGCAGAGGCTGCATACGCTCGGGGTGAAGCACCACTGCCCGCAGTAGAGGGTTTCATTCGGCAAATACTGGGTTGGCGCGAGTATGTGCGGGGTATCTACTGGACGCAAATGCCTGGCTACGCAGCGCGCAACACCTTGGGTGCAACCGAGCCGTTGCCAGCGTTCTACTGGACCGGCGAAACCGATATGGCGTGTTTGCGCGACGCCATCAAGCTGACGTTGAAGCACGGCTACGCCCACCACATCCAACGGCTGATGGTGACAGGGCTGTATGCGTTGTTGCGTGGTGTGGCGCCTCAAGCCGTGCACGAGTGGTACCTGAGCGTCTACGTGGACGCCGTGGAATGGGTCGAGTTGCCCAACACCTTGGGCATGAGCCAGTTTGCCGATGGTGGGGTCATGGCCAGCAAGCCCTACGTCGCCAGCGGCAAATACATTGACCGCATGAGCAACCATTGCAAAAATTGCCGTTACCAACCCAGTGAATCAACGGGCGAGAACGCTTGCCCATTCACCACCTTGTACTGGCAGTTTTTGATCACCCATGAGGCAGAGCTCAAAGGCAACCCCCGCATGGCCATGCAACTCAAGAATTTAAGCCGCTTGGACGAGGCGCGGCGCGCGGCCATCCATGAACAGGCGCAACACCACCGCAGCGCAAGTTGTAGCGGCTAACACCAGCGGAGCCAGACAGTGAGCGCGCAAGTTGTTTGGTTCAAGCGCGACCTGCGTGCAGATGACCATGAGCCTTTGGCTCAAGCGCTGCAAGCGGGCCGCACCCACTGCATTTACATCCTTGAGCCCGAGCTCTGGCAACAAGCCGACGCCGCGCGCCAGCACTACCATTTTGTCCAAGAATGCCTGCGCGATTTGTACGCAGAGCTGCGCCGCCATGGCCTGCGTTTGCACATCTATGTGGGGCAAGCCGTCGAGGTGCTGCGAGATATCCACGCGCAGCACGGCATGTCGGCCTTGTTCAGCCACGAAGAAACGGGCAATGCGTGGACTTATGCGCGCGACTTGGCGGTGAAGGCTTGGTGCGCCCAGCAGCACATCGCTTGGCATGAGTCGCCGCAATTCGGCGTGATTCGTGGCTTGCGCCACCGTGCCAAATGGCAGTCGGCATGGAACGCGTTGATGCAACAACCGCTGTGCCACCCATTCGATGGCGTCGAGGCGCAAGATGCGGGTGTGCCGTGGGTGAAACCTGCATTGCCGAGTGCCGACGAGCTGGGGTTGCCCCAGCAAGAGCCGCACGACCGCCAGCGCGGCGGGCGCCGCATCGCGCTAGAGGTGTTGGACTCGTTTTTGAATGAGCGCAGCCGCCGCTACCGAGGTGGCATCTCTTCACCGCGCATCGCGCCCGACGCTTGCTCGCGCCTGTCGCCGTACCTGTCGATGGGTTGCATCAGCTTGCGCGAGGTCGTGCAGCACACCCGCGCGCAGATGAAACAAACCTCTGGCGCGCAATCCAAAGGCTTGGCAGCGTTTCAAAGCCGCTTGTATTGGCACTGCCATTTTGTGCAAAAGCTAGAAAGCGAGCCGTCTATAGAGTGGCAAAACATGCACCGAGGCTACGATGGGCTGCGCGAGTCAGACTTCAATCTCGCACACTTTGAGGCGCTGCAAGAAGCCAGAACCGGCTGGCCCATGGTCGACGCGTGCGTGCGCATGCTGCACGCCACAGGGTGGCTGAATTTTCGAATGCGAGCCATGTTGGTGTCGGTTGCGGCATACCCGCTTTGGCTGCACTGGCGCCCCGTTGGTGAGTGGCTGGCGCGCTCATTCTTGGACTACGAGCCAGGCATTCACTGGAGCCAGTTGCAAATGCAATCCGGCACCACCGGCATCAACACCACGCGGGTATACAACCCCATCAAACAAGCCATGGACCACGACCCTGAGGGGCATTTCGTGCGGCATTGGATTCCGGCGATGCGCAACGTACCCGACGTGTGGCTGTTTGAGCCCTGGCTGATGCCACCATCGGTGCAAGCCGAATGTGGCGTGGTCGTCGGGCGAGACATCCCCGCGCCTCTGGTCGACCTCAACAGCGCATTGCGTGTGGCCAAACAACGCCTGCACGAACGCCGAAACGATGAGCGTGTCAGACAAGGCAAACGCCAAGTCTTGGCCACGCACGTGGCGCCCAAACCTTCCACAACGCGCAAGCGCAGCAACCGTGCATCCGGCACCAAGCCCTCTTGGTCTGCTGCCGCGCAAATGCCTTTGTTAGACGAATGACAACCACCCGCCACGACCACCACCCCGAACCCCGCGCAGCCAGCGCGGCCCCAACGCCTGCCACCGGTTGCGTGGTGTATTGGTTTCGGCGCGATCTGCGCCTCGACGACAACCCTGGGCTGTTGCGCGCGCAAGCCATGGCGACCCAGCAGGGGCTGCCCTTGCAACCGGTTTGTGTGGCTTTGCCCAGCCTCGTGCGCTCACCCCGGGGCAAGCTTCAACGCGCGCAACGCGTGCAGACCTGGGTGCAACAGGCACAGGCCGATTTGGCCTCTTCTCTGCAGGCTCTGGACAGCGCCTTGTTGCGCTGCGCTGATGTGGATGCGCTGATTGCGTGGGCGCAGTCTGCGCGCGCCGTGGCCATTTTTGGCGAGCACATTGAACTGCCCTATGAGCTGAAGGAGCAAGAAAAGCTCACCCAAGCTGGCCCATGGCACACCGAGTTCGTTTGGCAATCGGGGCTGTTTGAAGCTGAACAATTGCCCTTTTCGATCGATCGCCTACCGGCAGTGTTCACCGCGTTTCGGCAAAAAATCGAAAACGCAGGGCTGCGCAGTGCGGCGCCCCTGCAGGCCCCCTTGTCATTGGCACCCCTGCCCGCTGCGATGCCCTCACCCCAGACTCAGAACGGGGCAGCGCAAGTCACACCTGTTGAGGCCCATCTGGTCAACTCGCCACACGATGCACGCAGCAGCATCGTGGCGTCGCGCCAAGGCGGCGCCACTGCGGCCATGGCGCATTGGATGCAGTTTCTGTCGCAGCAGCTGCCTCACCGTTATTTTGAAACCCGCAATGGCCTGCGCGGAGCGGATTTCTCAACTCAGCTATCGGTCGATTTAGCGTGGGGGGCGTTGTCCGTGAGGCGCGTGGTGCAGCGCCTAGATGCCTTTGAGGCTGAGCACGGAAGCAGCAAGAGCAGCTATTGGATCTGGTTCGAGCTGATGTGGCGCGAGCACTTTCGGTGGCTCAGCTATGCCCATGGCGCACGCCTTTTTCATGCCTGCGGATTGGCGTCACAGCCGCGCGCACGCACCGCCAGCGAAGCGGATTGGCAGCGCTGGTGTGAGGGGCAAACAGGCCACGATTTGATCGATGCAGGCATGCGAGAGCTGCGAAGCACAGGCTTTTTGTCGAACCGCATGCGCCAAATCGTCGCCAGTTATTGGCTTCATGACATGGGTGGCGACTGGCGGGCGGGGGCGGCTTGGTTTGAGTCCCAGCTGTTGGACGAGGACCCATACAGCAACACCGGCAATTGGCTGTACATCGCGGGGCTGGGCACAGATCCGCGCGGCGGGCGGCGGTTTGACCCTGACAAGCAAGCCCGAGAGCACGACCCACAAGGCGGCTACCGACGCCTGTGGGCCTGAGGCACAACCTCGCCCGAACGCACGAGGCCGTGCGCCGGACTGTGTGGATCAGTTGAGGCGCTCGATGATGACGGCTGGGGCTTGTCCGCCAGCAGCGCACATCGTGACCAAACCATAGCGCTTGTCTTGGCGCTCAAGCTCGTCGACCATGGTGCCGATCAGCATGGCGCCGGTCGCTCCGATGGGGTGACCCAAAGCAATGGCACCCCCATTGACGTTGACCTTGGCGCGATCAAGCTTGAGGTCACGGATGAACTTTTCCGCCACCACCGCAAACGCCTCGTTGATTTCAAACAGGTCGATGTCGTCGAGCTTGAGGCCCGCTTGGGCCAGCACTTTGAGCGCTGCGGGCACGGGCGCATTGAGCATCAAGGTGGGGTCATCGCCCATGTTCGCCGCCGCCACGATTCGGGCACGCGGCTTGAGACCTCTTTGGGTGACGTAGGCCTTAGAAGCCAACAACAGCGCAGCGGCACCGTCTACAACGCCTGACGAGTTGCCCGCGTGGTGAACGTGGTTGAACTGCGTCAACTGCGGATAGCGGCGCTGAATCATTTGGCCGTAGGTCTCGCCCGTTTGTTCATCGGCGACAAAGGCTGCGATGCGATCGAATGCAGGCTTGAGTCCGGCCAATGTCTCCATGGTGGTGCTGGGTCGCACGAACTCGTCGTGATCGAGTGCCAGCGTGCCATCGGGGTTGTGCACGGCGATGACCGAGCGAGCAAAACGCCCCTCGGCGATGGCTTGCGCCGCCCTTCTCTGGCTCTCACACGCCAAAGTGTCAAGCGCCTCGCGGTCGATGCCCTCAAGCGTGGCAATGGCGTCAGCACACACGCCTTGCTGGGACTGCGGGTGCATGGCGCGCAGGTCTAAATTGTTGGCATCCAACATGCCCGGCTTGGGCACGATGGCGGTGTAGCTCATCATCTCAGCGCCGCCAGCGACGATGCAATTCTCGAATCCCGCCTTGAGTTGGCCGGCGGCCAAGTTCACCGCGGTGATGCCAGAGCCGCAAAAGCGATCCAAGGTCACACCAGAGACTTGTGGGTCAAAGCCAGCGTTCAAGCCCGCCATGCGCACCAAGTCATAGCCCTGCGCATCAACTTGCGTTGATGTGCCAAAAATCACGTCATCGATTTCGCGGGTGTCTAGCGCGTTGCGCTCTGCGATGGCTTTGAGCACCGTCGAACCCAAGTAGCTGGGGTGCAGGTGCGCCAAGGCGCCCTTGCCTTGCTTGCCAATGCCGCGTGGCGTGCGGCAGGCGTCCAAAATATATGCTTCGCTCATGGTTTCTCCAGTGTCGAGGGTTAGCGAGGGGCCATGCGAATGGCGCCATCCAAGCGAACTTTTTCGCCATTGAAATAGCCGTTTTCGCACATGTGCAAGGCCAGCCCAGCGTATTCCATGGGGTCACCCAATCGCGAGGGGTTGGGCACTTGGGCGGCCAATGCGGTCTTGACGTTTTCGGGCGCACCCTGAAGCAAGGGGGTATCGAACAAGCCAGGCAGTATGGTGTTGACGCGGATGAGGTCACGCGCCAGGTCGCGCGCAATGGGCAGGGTCATGCCGACCACGGCGCCTTTTGAGGCAGAGTACGCGGCTTGCCCCATTTGTCCATCCTCGGCCGCCACAGATGCCGTGTTCACAATGGCTCCGCGCTCGCCGTCAATCGGATCTAGCGTCAACATACCGGCCGCCGATTTTGCGATGCAGCGAAACGTGCCCATGAGGTTGACTTGAATCACGCGCTCAAAATCGTCGATGGGAAAGTGGCGAATCTCGCCTGATTGCTTGTCGCGCCAAGCGGTCTTGAACGCGTTGCCGATGCCCGCGCAATTGATCAACACACGCTCTTGTCCCAACGCGGCCCTGATTTTGGCAAAACCAGCGTCTACCTCGTCATCGCGGGTGACGTTGACTTTGGCGAACACGCCGCCAATCTCAGCGGCCATGCTTTCGCCGAGTGCCTCGTTCATGTCGAAAATGCCCACCTTGGCGCCGCGCTGCGCCAACAGGCGCGCTGTCGCAGCGCCCAAGCCCGAAGCACCACCTGTGACGATGGCTGTGATTCCTTGCATTTGCATCGTGAGTAACTCCACAAAGGTTCATGAAAAGGGGG
>CBFIFT010000011.1:26439-28860 GCA_965661935.1 Burkholderiaceae bacterium
GGCACGCACTACATATCATGCTAACGGCGTCAATCGAATCAGCGTGACACCCAAATGACCATGCCGCTACCACTGGCACGTGCGTTGGACACATTCGAGACAGGCGCCTAGTAAAAACCCTTGCGTGGGCTGGCGCTGGGGCTCATAGGATAAATGCCGAACCCAAGCGCAAGGAGGAGCAAAGATGTACCCCGGCATTCAAGCCCAAAAGCACCCAGATCGGCCAGCGGTCATCATGGCCAGCAGTGGCGAGCAGATCACCTACAGAGAGCTCGATAGACGCTCCAACCAACTCGCACACTTCTTGCGGCAACAGGGGCTCAAACGCTTGGACCACTTTTCCATGTTCATGGAGAATCACGCCCGCTTTGTCGAAGTCTGCGCGGCGGGTGAGCGCACTGGCGCGTACTACACATGCATCAACTCATTTTTGACGGCCGAAGAACTCGCCTACATTTTGCAAAACAGCGAGTCTCAGGTGTTGGTTACCACCGCAGCCCTTGCCGAGGTCGCATGGGCCGCCTTGCCCAGCTGCCCCCAACTGCGGTGTTGTTTGGTGATTGACGGGCCTGACACCCCACGGCAAGTGGCGCACGTGCAAGTGCAAGACTATGCCCAGGCGGTGGGCAGCTTGCCAACCACCCCAGTGGCCGACGAGTCGCTTGGCACTGCGATGCTTTATTCGTCGGGCACGACAGGTCGACCCAAGGGTATTTTGCGCCCCTTGCCCGAGCAACCACCGGCCCAACATTTGCCGCTTTATGAGTTCTTGTTTGGCCTGTGGCACTACCGCGATGACATGGTTTACCTGTCGCCGGCGCCGCTCTATCACTCTGCGCCACAAGCCGCTGTGGGCTTGACGATTCGCAAAGGCGGCACAGCCATCATCATGGAAAAGTTTGACCCCTTGCGCTACCTTGAGCTGGTCGAAACCCACCGAGTCAGCCACACCCAATTGGTCCCCACGATGTTCACGCGCATGCTCAAGATGCCAGAGAGCGATCGCCAACGCTTTGACACATCGAGCCTTGAGATCGCTGTCCATGCGGCAGCACCATGCCCCGCCACCATCAAAGAACAAATGATCGACTGGTGGGGGCCCATCATTCACGAGTATTACGGAGCCACTGAGGGCTTGGGTTTCACGGCGTGTGACACGCCGCAATGGCAAGCACACCGTGGCAGCGTGGGCAAGGTGCTGTTTGGCGAGTTGCACATATTGGATGAAGCCATGCAGCCTTGTGAACAAGGCACGTCAGGACAAATTTGGTTCAAAACCGCAACCGAGTTCTCGTACTTCAATGACCCAGAGAAAACCGCCGAAGTCACCTCGCCAGACGGCAGCATGACCACCGTGGGCGACGTGGGCTACATCGACGAAGATGGGTTTTTGTACCTGACAGATAGGGCCACGTTCATGATCATCTCGGGCGGGGTCAACATCTACCCCCAAGAGACCGAGAACCTGTTGATCACGCACCCAGACGTCGAAGACGCCGCGGTTTTTGGTGTCCCCAACGAAGAAATGGGCGAAGAGGTCAAGGCGGTGGTGCAGTTGCTCCCTGGGCGCGCCAAGACCGCCGAGATGGTAGAGCGCCTGATGGCCTACTGTCGCGAGCACCTGTCGCACGTCAAGTGCCCGCGCACCATCGACTTTGACGACGCCCTGCCCCGTTTGCCCACGGGCAAGCTGTACAAGCGCGTGTTGCGCGACCGCTATTGGGCCGAGCACAAAAACCGCATCGTTTGATTCGATGGCACACGCTCGGGTCCAAACTGAACTGCAAAAAACCAAGGGAAGAGGAGAAAAAGCATGAACCCATTGATCTATGACGCCGGTCGCACGCAGCGCATCTATGCCGGTCAGGCCGCGGAGCAGGCACTGGTCGAAGAAATGAAGCGTTTGGGCGTCCAACGCGCCTTCGTGCTGGGCTCACAATCCGTTTTGGGCAGCGGCTTCGAAGGCCGCTTGCGCCAAGCTTTGGGTGACAACTGTGTGGGTATCCACACGGGTATTCCTGCGCATGGACCGCAAGAGGCTGTGTGGCAAGCGGTTCAGGCGGCCCGCGAAGCACGAGCCGACGTGTTGATCAGCATTGGGGGCGGAACACCGATTGACGCCACCAAGGTGGTTCAAGCCGCGCTGACCCATGGCGTGAACTCTTTAGATGAGTTGCGGGCATTGGCTTTGCCCACACCCAGCAGCGCCACCAATTTAGACAGCGCCCGCGTGGCAGGCATTCGCAACATCGCAGTGCCGACAACTCTCTCAGGGGCCGAGTTCGCTTCGCTGGCTGGCGCACTCAACACCGAACTCAAGCAAAAGCAAGGCTACAACCACCCCGACTTGGCACCCGTGGCGATTGTGTTTGACCCCCAATTGGCCGCCCTCACGCCTTCGCGCTTGTGGTTCTCGGCGGC
>CBFIFT010000012.1:0-26986 GCA_965661935.1 Burkholderiaceae bacterium
GATTTCTAGATACCAGTCGCAAAACTCGTCCCATACAAAGCTATAGATCGACTGCGCCACCAAGTCCAGCCGGTAGTCTGCAAAGCCTTGTTCGACTTGCGCCTCCACGCGTTGCAGCTGTGACTTGATCCACCGATCCGCCGAGCTGAACGACATATAGCCATGGGCTTTGCCGCCCACTGCGCAGTCAGCTTTGGTGTGTTCCATGAGGCCGCAGTCTTGGCCCTCGCAGTTCATTAGCACGAAGCGGCTGGCGTTCCACAATTTGTTACAAAAGTTGCGATAGCCCTCGCAGCGCTTGGTATCAAAGTTGATGTTGCGCCCCAGCGTGGCCAAAGCCGCAAAGGTGAAGCGCAGGGCGTCCGCGCCAAACGCGGGTATGCCGTCTGGAAACTCTTTTTCGGTAGCCTTACGCACCTTCGGTGCGGTCTCAGGTTTGCGCAAACCCGTGGTGCGTTTGTCCAACAGAGGTGCCAACTCGATGCCGTCGATCAAATCAACTGGGTCAAGTACGTTGCCCTCAGATTTGCTCATTTTTTGGCCTTGAGCGTCGCGCACCAAGCCGTGTATGTAGACATGTTTGAAGGGCACCTGACCCGTGAAGTGGGTGGTCATCATGATCATGCGGGCGACCCAGAAGAAAATGATGTCGTAGCCTGTGATCAATACGGACGAAGGCAAGTACAAGTCCATCTCAGGCGTTCTCTCTGGCCAGCCCATGGTGCTGAAAGGCACCAGCGCAGATGAGTACCAGGTGTCGAGCACGTCAGGGTCACGCCGCAGCGCTTTGCCACCGGCTTGCGCCTGTGCTTCGGCTTCGGTGCGGGCAACGTAATGGTGGCCTTCGTCGTCATACCACGCCGGGATTTGATGACCCCACCACAATTGGCGGCTGATGCACCAGTCTTGGATGTTGCCCATCCACTGGTGGTAGGTGTTGACCCACTGTTCGGGGTAAAACTTGACTGCGCCAGAGTCCACTGCATCAATGGCTTTTTGCGCGATGCTCTTGCCCGTGGGGTCCTGGTCAGACACTTGGCTCATGGCCACGAACCATTGATCGGTCAGCATGGGTTCGACCACTTGGCCAGTTCGCGCGCAAATCGGCAGCATCAATTTGTGCGGCTTGACGTCCAACAACAAACCTTGGGCTTCGAGGTCCTTCAGGACCGCTGCCCGGGCTTCAAAACGGTCCATGCCTTGGTAGGCCGCCGGTCCGTTTTCGTTGATGTGGGCATCTAAAGTGAAGATGGTGATCAGAGGCAAGTTGTTGCGCTGAGCACAGGCGTAATCGTTGAAGTCGTGGGCGCCGGTGATCTTCACGCAGCCCGAGCCGAAGTTCTGGTCGACAAAGTCGTCCGCGATGATGGGGATTTGGCGATCGCACAAAGGCAGGTCAACCATTTGCCCAACCAAGTGGCGGTAGCGCTCATCGTCGGGGTGCACGGCCAAAGCGCCGTCAGCCATCATGGTTTCGGGGCGCGTGGTGGCAATGGTCATGCCACGCTGTACCACGCTATCAATGGTCTGTGGACCGTTGGCAAACGGGTAGCAGATGTAGTGCATCTTGCCGTCGCTCTCGGTGGCTTCGACCTCTAAGTCAGACACGGCCGTCTTGAGCACAGGGTCCCAATTCACCAAACGCTTGCCACGGTAAATGAGGCCTTGTTCGTACAAGCGCACAAAAGTTTCAATCACAACTTCTGAGAGCTTCTCGTCCATCGTGAAGTACTCACGCTCCCAAGCCACGCTGGCTCCCATGCGCCGCATTTGGGTGGTGATGGTGTTGCCGCTTTGTTCTTTCCACTCCCAGACGCGGGCGATGAAGTTTTTGCGAGCCTCATCTGGCGTGGGGCCCATGTCGTGGCGGCTGAGCCCCTGAGCCTGGAGCTGCCGTTCCACCACAATTTGGGTCGCGATGCCAGCGTGGTCGGTACCCGGAATCCATGCGGTGTTCATACCCTTCATGCGGTGAAAGCGCGTCAGGCTATCCATGATGGTTTGGTTGAACGCGTGCCCCATGTGCAGCGTGCCCGTGACGTTGGGTGGGGGCAGTTGAATGGCAAAGCTGGCTACCGCCGGGTCGGCTTGGCCGGTGCCCCGGGCGCCTGCGCGGTTGTATCCACGGGCCTCCCATGCGGGTCCCCATTCGGCCTCGATGGGCTTGGGATCAAATGACTTGGGGAGTGAAGCGAGACCAGGTTGTAGGACGTCAGTTGTCATGTTGCTTTGTGGTTTTGGCGGCGTGATGCCCAGCGGTGCGGCACCTAGCTTGGCGAGCATCCGTTGGAGCACAAGTGCCTTGGGCGTGCAGGAAACCTGACATTTTAAGCGTCAGCGGCGGGGCATCTGGCGATGCCCTTAGGGACCGCCGAAAGGGAGGGGGTAGGCGGGTCATCTTTAAAATTTATCAACATTTACCAATTGGTAGCAAAAAGCTATTGGCTAGATTGTCTTAAACAATTGGACGCACTGGGCGATGGCATTTAAGGTATCGATGTCCCCAATTCTGTGGGGCTCTTTTGTTTAACCAACGATCTAGGAGATCTATATGGCTACTTTGAAAGGCTCCAAGACGGAGCAGTGCTTGAAAGACGCCTTTGCGGGTGAGTCACAGGCCAACCGCCGTTACCTGTACTTCGCGAACAAGGCTGACATTGAAGGCCAAAACGATGTGGCAGCGTTGTTCCGCTCAACCGCTGAGGGTGAGACGGGTCACGCACACGGTCACCTTGAATTCTTGGAAGCTGCTGGCGACCCCGCTACCGGCTTGCCAATCGGCTCTACCCGCAACAACCTCGAAGCCGCTGTGGCTGGCGAAACCCACGAGTACACCGACATGTACCCTGGCATGGCCAAGACAGCTCGTGAAGAAGGTTTCGACGAGATTGCTGACTGGTTCGAGACCCTGGCAAAGGCTGAGCGTTCACACGCCAACCGTTACGCCAAGGCTTTGGCCGAGTTGCAAGACTGATCGAAATCTGTCAGTGCAGCCTGGATGAATGTCTGGGTTGCCACTTGCCTGATGTGGCCCCTGTGGGCCACGTCAGGCGGGTGAATCAAGCCCTTTGACGAGACTTTGTCTAGCGCAGAAGATTTGATTCACCGGCCCCCAAACAATGAAATAGGAAGTTGACATGTCACGCGAAGGTAACTTAGAAGCACCCACCCGCCACCCCTTAGATTGGCAGTCCGCAGACTTTTACAACGAAGAGTTGTTGCTCAACGAACTCGAGCGCATTTATGACATTTGCCACGGGTGCCGTCGTTGTGTGAGTCTGTGCAATGCCTTCCCGACGCTGTTCGACTTGGTCGACGAAAGCTCGACCATGGAGGTCGATGGGGTGGCCAAAGAAGACTACTGGAAGGTGGTCGATCAGTGCTACATGTGTGACCTGTGCTACATGACCAAATGCCCCTACACGCCACCCCACGAATGGAACCTTGATTTCCCGCACACCATGTTGCGCGCCAAGGCGATCCAATTCAAAAACGGCGGCGTGGGCAAGGCCGATCAATTTTTGGCGTCCACCGACACCCACGGCTCCCTCGCCGGTATTCCCGTGGTGGTGCAAGCTGCCAACGCAGTGAACAAAACCAAAGCGGCCCGCAAGGCCATGGAAAAGGTCCTGGGCGTAGATGCCAATGCCTGGATGCCTGAGTTGGCAAGCCAAAAGTTTCGCTCTGGCGCAGAGGCCAGCGCGCCTTTGCCAGTCACAGATGGTGAGCGCACGCCCGGCAAAGTGGCGATTTATTCCACCTGTTACGTCAACTACAACGAGCCAGGCATCGGCCACGATTTGCTCAAAATCTTGGCCCACAACGGCATCCCCTACGAGTTGGTTGACAAAGAGCAGTGCTGTGGCATGCCCAAGCTTGAGTTGGGTGACTTGGATTCAGTCGCCAAGAGCAAAGAGGCCAACATCCCCGTGTTGGCTCGCTACGCCAAAGAGGGCTATGCCATTCTGACGCCCGTGCCCAGCTGCACGTTGATGTTCAAGCAAGAGATTCCGCTCATGTTCCCTGAAGACGCTGATGTTCAGGCGGTCAAAGCGGCGATGTGGGACCCGTTTGAGTACTTGGTCGCGCGCAACAAAGATGGTTTGCTGAAGACCGATTTCACGACGTCGTTGGGTACGGTTAGCTACCAAGTGCCATGTCACAGCCGCGTGCAAAACATCGGCAAAAAGACGGAAGAGATGCTCAAAATGGCGCCCGACACCCAGGTGAAGACCCTAGAGCGCTGCTCTGGTCACGCAGGCACCTATGGCGTCAAGAAGGCCCACCACGCCACGGCGATGAAGATTGGCAAGCCACTGTTTAAAAACATGGCAGATGTCAATGGATCCAAGCCTGACTACATCAGCTCTGACTGCCCTTTGGGTGGTCACCACATTGAGCAAGGTTTCGAAGTCAACCAATTGGGCGAGCCCGAACTCGCCCACCCCTTAACCCTGGTCCGCAAGGCCTATGGTTTGAAGTAACTCAAGAGGTAAACACCATGCAATTGACCGGCAACATCACACCCGAAAGCCTCATGACACTTGAGGCTTACACCAAATACCGCAAGACGCACAAGGCCGACGTCGTCGCGCACCGCAAGCTGCGCAGCGTCATGCTTGGCGAGAACATCAACGTGCAGTTTGAGAGCGAAATGACCATTCGTTACCAAATTCAAGAGATGTTGCGCATTGAAAAGATTTTTGAAGAAGAGGGCATCCAAGACGAAATCGACGCCTATGCACCCTTGGTGCCAGACGGTCAAAACTGGAAAGCCACCATGCTGATCGAGTACATCGATGTCAACGAGCGCAAGCGCGAGCTGGCCCGCCTCATCGGCGTAGAAGACCGCATGTTTGTTGAAGTTGAAGGGCATGAACGCGTCTACGCCATCGCTGATGAGGACCTGGACCGTGAGACCGACGAGAAAACTTCAGCCGTGCACTTCATCCGCTTCGAGTTTTCGCCAGCCGCTTGCGCCGCGATTCGTGCGGGTGCAGCCGTGAAACTGGGCTGCGATCATGCCAACTACCCAGCGCACGTTCAAATAGCACCAGAAACCCTGGCCAGCTTGGCCGGCGACTTGCGATAAGCTGAGTCAAGGGCCTCAAAAAGTGGCTGAGATAATGCCACTTTTTGTTTGGAGAGTTGCGCACCGATGCTGTTTGTACTGTCACCCGCTAAATCGTTGGATGAAGCGCCAATGGGGCGCTCGATACGAGCCACCAAGCCGGCTTTTATGGACCGCGCCCAAGAGCTCGTATCGGTCATGCGGGAGCATTCGCCCCAGCAAATTGCCTCACTGATGAAGCTGAGTGACAAGCTGGCCAGCCTCAATGCCGTGCGGTACGAAGCCTGGAGCCCCCAGAACTCTGCGCGCAACAGCAAGCCCGCCGTGTTGATGTTCAACGGCGACGTGTACGACGGCCTCGATGCCAAGACATTGAGTGACGATGACTTGTCTTGGGCACAAGAGCGCCTTTGCATACTCAGTGGTCTGTACGGTGTGCTGCGCCCGCTGGACGCCCTACAGGCCTATCGCCTCGAAATGGGTACGGCTTTGCATAACCCCCGTGGCAAGAACCTGTACCAGTTTTGGGGCAGCGACATTGCGGAGCACCTCAATCAGCGACTCAAAAAGACGGGCAGCCAAGTTTTGGTGAACTTGGCCAGTGAGGAGTACTTCAAGTCGGTTGACTTGAGCGCATTCCACGGCACCGTGGCGACATGCGCGTTTGAGGACGAAAAGCAGGGCAAGTTCAAGACGATCAGCTTCTTTGCCAAACGCGCGCGCGGCATGATGGCCCGCTGGGCGATTGAGCACCGGGCCACCGACCTTGAGCAACTCAAGCACTTCAGCGAACAGGGCTATGCTTACTCGGTGGCAGCTTCGTCGCCAACAAAATTGGTTTTTCGCCGCCCTGCGTCTGCTTTGCCGTCTTGAGTGACCGTCTAAAGCGACCCCTTAAGTCGACTGCTCGAAGCTCTCAGCGTGTGCCCAGCCAGTATCTTGGCCCACGCTGGCCTCGTGTTTGCAAATCCAGATGCTCAGGTGCTCCGATAATTGGCTGCAATTCCATTCAACTTGTATCAAGGCAAACCCATGACCAGCGATCTACTGGCTCACGCCCCACTGGGCAAGCGAAGCGACACGCCGCAGGGCTATGACCCGGGCTTGCTGTTTCCTATTCCTCGCACATTGGCGCGCGATGAACTGGGCCTCGAGGGCGCGCTACCGTTTATGGGTGTGGACACGTGGACAGCATTTGAGCTGGGTTGGCTCAACCCCAAGGGCAAGCCGCAGGTGGGGATGGCGCGCATCCACGTGCCCTGTGAAACCCCATGCATGATTGAGAGCAAGTCATTCAAGCTTTACCTCAACAGCTTCAACGACCATCGCTTCGGCAGCGCTGATGAGGTGGCGCAATGCATCACCCAAGACATCCAACCCGTGCTCTGGGATGGTGCAGCCACTGGGCCAGCCGTTAGCGTTGAACTGATTTCGCCTGAGGCATTTGCCCAGCAGCGCATCGTGGAGCTCGAAGGTTTGTCTTTGGATCGACTGGATATTGATATGGACGACCCTGCGGGCGAGCAAGACCAGTCGCTGGCTTGTGTGCCGGATGATGCGGTCGTCGAGGAAGTGCTTCGCAGTGATTTGGTGCGCGCGCTTTGCCGCGTGACGGGGCAGCCCGATTGGGGCAGTGTGCAAATCCGCTATGTTGGGCGCGCGATAGACCAAGAGCGTTTGTTGCGCTACCTGATTGGGTTCAGAAACTTGCAAGAGTTCCATGAGCCTTTGTGTGAACGCATTTTTCTGGATGTTTGGCAGCAGTGCCGCCCGCTCAAGCTGCAGGTGCAGATTCGCTTCACCCGCCGAGGCGGTATGGATATCAATCCGTTCAGAACCAGTTACCCTAGCCCCTTGCCAGGGCCTCACCGCCTGGCACGCCAGTAGCGGCCAGTTCGCGGGTGACCGAAGAGCGAGTCTAGGCCGTTGCACGCAGGTGACTTTGAGACCTGACCTGCGTGACTGCCTGGCCGCGCGCTGGGGTTAAACTGCGCGCCGGGGCCTCATGGTGACCCCACCCCGTCTAGGAGCGCACATTGAAAAAGTACTTATGGAGCCCCCCCGAGCCAGCAGCTTTGCCGATCCAAGGACAGACTGAGTATTTCCCTGTGAGGCGTTTGTTCTTTGTGGGGCGCAACTACCAAGCCCACGCGTTAGAGATGGGTAACAAGCCCATCGACAAGTCCACAGCGCGGCCTTTCTATTTCACCAAATCACCGCAAGCATTGACGCCATCGGGTGCCACCATTCCGTATCCGCCGGGGACCGAGAACTTTCACTATGAGATGGAGTTGGTTGTGGCCATCGGCAAGGGTGGATTTCGCATTGCCGCAGCGCAGGCCAAGGAGCACATATTTGGCTACGCGGCCGGCCTAGATATGACCCGCCGCGATTTGCAAAATGCGGCAAAAGACCAAGGTAAGCCTTGGGACTTGGCCAAAGACTGTGAGTATTCTGCCGTGTGCAGTGGTTTGGTGCCAAAGCCAGGGCAGGTGCTTGACTCTGGAGCGATCGCTTTGGCCGTCAATGGCGAGACCAGACAAAGTGCAGATGTCAGTCAGTTGATCTGGAGCATTCCGGAGATCATTGCCGACTTGTCATCTTTCTACCACTTGGAGCCAGGCGACCTGATTTACACCGGCACCCCCGAAGGCGTCGGCCCTGTGGTCAGTGGTGACCAGCTGCTGGGTTCTGTTGCGGGTATTGCTGAGGTGGCTTTGACCATTGGCTCCGCAGCGTGAGGTGCCCAAGCTGAGGGCGGCTTCGCGCATCAGCCCAGTTTCAATGCGTGGCAGTGTTGTGCTGGCACGTTGAGCCAACGTTGTGCAGCCGCCTGCAGGCCGTCGAGTTCCCCGGTGGTCCACAGGCTGAGTGCGTCTGGCGAACTCGCGTCAATGGGCGTCAATGAGCAAAGGCCGTTATCAGTCAGCCGCCTTCGCGTGTGCTGTGCCACCGCGTCGCCAGTGTGGATGATTTGAACCGAATCTCCCACCACATCACGGATCGCATCGTGTGCGAACACGTAATGGGTACAGCCAAGCACCAAAGTGTCTCGCTCACCCGCTTGTTGCCCCCAAGGCCCCAAGGTTTCCAAATAGCGCGACAGCAGCGCTTTGATCTGACTTTGTGCCGTTTGCAGGTGCGCAGCATGGGTACTTTGTTCGATGGCGTATGCCAAGCCATCACAGGCGCACACAGCAAAATCGGCTTGTGTTTTGACGCTATCCAGTAGGTTGCTGAACTTGCGGCTTTGCGTGGTTCCACGCGTGGCCATCACCCCGATTCGACGGGTTCGTGAGCTGAGCAGCGCCGGCTTCAGCGCAGGTTCAAGGCCGACAATGACCCGCTCAGGACTTGCCTCGCGCAGGCTGTGTATGGCCGCTGCAGTGGCCGTGTTGCAAGCCACCACCAGTGCCTTGATGTGGTGCCGCGTGTTCAGGTGCTCGGCGAGGGTTTGAGCGCGCCGCTGGACTTCAGCGTCGGTTTTTTCCCCATACGGTGCGTAGGCGCTGTCGGCGATGTAAACCCAGCGCTCGTTGGGCAGCAAAATGCGCAGCGCTTGCAGCACGCTCAGCCCGCCGATGCCGCTATCAAAGACGCCAATAGGCTGATTCGATGTGGACATGGGCGCGGCGTTCTTCTGGTTGGCGGACAGCGCTTGGGCTATCAAGCGGCTTTAGCCGGCTGCAATGTCAATGCCCTTGAATTCACCTGAGGCGATGCGCTTTTGCCACTCTTGAGGCCCAGTGATGTGGGCGCTGGTGCCGCCCGAATCAACGGCCACGGTGACAGGCATGTCAACCACATCGAACTCATAAATGGCTTCCATACCCAAGTCTTCGAAGCCCACCACTTTGGCTCCCTTGATGGCCTTAGAGACCAAATATGCGGCACCGCCCACAGCCATCAAGTAGGCAGATTGGTGTTTTTTGATCGACTCAATGGCCACTGGGCCGCGCTCGGCTTTGCCCACCATGGCGATGAGCCCAGTTTGTTCGAGCATCATGTCGGTGAACTTGTCCATCCGGGTGGAGGTGGTGGGGCCTGCCGGACCGACGACTTCGTCGCCCACGGGGTCAACCGGGCCCACGTAGTAAATTACGCGGTTCTTGAAGTCCACCGGCAAGGGCTCATCCTTGGCCAACATGTCTTGGATGCGCTTGTGTGCAGCATCACGCCCGGTCAGCATCTTGCCGTTGAGCAACAAGGTGTCGCCTGGCTTCCAGCTGGCAACTTCCTCTTTGGTCAAGTTGTTCAGGTCGACGCGCTTGCTCTTTTGCGTATCGGGCGTCCAGCTGACCGCAGGCCAAACACTCATATCGGGCGGGGTCATATAGACCGGACCCGAGCCATCCATCACGAAGTGTGCGTGGCGGGTTGCTGCGCAGTTGGGGATCATGGCCACGGGCTTGCTGGCCGCATGGGTGGGGTACATCTTGATTTTGACGTCGAGCACGGTGGTCAGCCCGCCCAAGCCCTGTGCACCAATACCCAGTGCGTTGACCTCTTGATGAATCTCAAGACGCATCTTTTCAACGTCGCTCAATGGCGCTCCGCTTTTGACCTTAGCCTGCAGCGCATACATGTCCAAGTCTTCCATCAACGCTTCTTTGGCCATGATCATGGCCTTCTCAGCGGTGCCGCCAATGCCAATGCCAAGCATGCCCGGAGGGCACCAGCCCGCGCCCATGGTTGGCACAGTTTTGAGCACCCAGTCGAGCACCGAGTCACTGGGGTTGAGCATGACAAATTTTGTTTTGTTCTCGCTGCCACCGCCTTTGGCTGCGACGGTGACGTCGAGTGTGTTGCCCGGGACCATTTGCGTGAATATGACCGCTGGGGTGTTGTCTTGCGTGTTCTTGCGTGCGAACTGTGGGTCAGCAACGACCGAGGCCCGCAAGGTGTTTTCGGGTGCGTTGTAAGCTCGGCGAACGCCTTCGTTGATGGCGTCATCTAAGCTGCCAGTGAGGCCCTCAAAGCGCACATCCATACCGATTTTGAGGAAGACATTCGCAATGCCAGTGTCTTGGCAAAGGGGGCGATGGCCTTCAGCACTCATGCGGCTGTTGGTCAAGATTTGGGCCATGGCGTCTTTGGCCGCTGGGCTTTGTTCTAACTCGTAGGCCCGACCCAGATGTTCGATGTAATCGGTGGGGTGGTAGTAGCTGATGAATTGAAACGCAGCGGCGATGGATTCGATCAAATCTTCTTGGCGAATGACGGTTGTGCTCATTGGGGGGACTCCGGGGTCTGCGAGTGAAAAACGCCCTACTGCGGGCCAAAAGTGCCATTGTATGGCGCCGCTGTGTAAGTGGCTCGTAAGAGCCTGCAGTCACATTCCGAGGTTAACTTTTTACTTCCGATGACCGTAGAGGAGACGATCTATGTCCAGTTCGATTGAGTCCGTGTTGCACGAGTCCCGCGTGTTTGAGCCCAACGACAGCCTGAAGGCCAGCGCGGCGATTTCAGGCATGGATGCCTACCAAAAGTTGTGCCAACAGGCGAATGACGATCCAGATGCGTTTTGGGGTCAATTGGCCCGCGAGACCTTGAGCTGGCATAAGCCCTTTACGCGTGTGCTTGATGACTCGAATGCACCCTTCTTCAAGTGGTTTGACGACGGCGAAATCAACGCCTCTTTCAACTGTTTGGATCGCCACATGGGCACGCCCGTGGAGAACAAAAATGCCATCATTTTCGAAGCAGACGATGGCACTGTCACCACCGTCACATACAAAGAACTGCTGGCCAAAGTCTCACAGTTTGCCAATGCGCTGAAAGCCCAAGGCGTCAAGCGAGGCGACCGTGTGGTCATTTACATGCCGATGACGGTCGAGGGCGTGGTGGCCATGCAAGCCTGCGCACGAATTGGCGCCACCCACTCGGTGGTGTTCGGCGGTTTTTCTGCCAAGGCACTGCAAGATCGCATCATCGACGTGGGGGCTGTGGCAGTCGTGACGGCCAACTACCAATTGCGCGGTGGCAAAGAGCTGCCTCTCAAGGCGATCGTTGACGAGGCCTTGGCCATGGGCGGCTGTGAAGCGGTGACCAGCGTGATCGTGTTTCAGCGCACAGCCACTGACGTGAACATGGTGCCCGGTCGCGACCAATTCATGCATGACGTCATGGCCGGTCAAAGCAGTGAATGCGCGCCCGAATTTGTCGGCGCAGAGCACCCCCTGTTTGTGCTCTATACATCTGGCTCAACTGGTAAGCCCAAAGGCGTTCAGCACAGCACTGGGGGCTACTTGTTGTGGGCCAACCTGACCATGAATTGGACTTTTGACATCAAGCCAGAAGACGTATTTTGGTGCACCGCAGACATCGGCTGGATCACGGGTCACACCTACGTCGCCTATGGTCCGCTCGCTGCAGGTGCAACACAAATCGTTTTTGAAGGGGTACCGACTTTCCCCAACGCTGGTCGCTTCTGGCAAATGATCGAGCGCCACAAGTGCACCGTGTTTTACACCGCACCAACAGCGATTCGTTCCTTGATCAAGGCCGCTGAGAGCGATGCAAAAGTTCATCCAAACAATTGGGACCTCAGCAGTCTGCGGATTTTGGGTTCGGTGGGTGAGCCCATCAACCCAGAGGCATGGATGTGGTACTACCGAAACATTGGCGGCGAGCGCTGCCCGATTGTGGATACATTTTGGCAAACCGAAACGGGTGGGCACATGATTACGCCGCTACCCGGCGCAACACCCATGGTGCCCGGCTCTTGTACCTTGCCATTGCCAGGGATTCAAGCCGCTATCGTCGACGAGGCGGGTGCGGACATGCCCAATGGCTCGGGCGGTATTTTGGTGGTCAAGCGCCCCTGGCCTTCGATGATTCGAACCATTTGGAATGACCCTGATCGCTTTGTGTCGAGCTATTTCCCGCCTGAGCTCAAGGGCTACTACTTGGCAGGCGATGGTGCCGTGCGCAGTGAGGACCGTGGGTATTTCCGCATCACGGGCCGCATCGATGATGTGCTGAATGTGTCTGGGCACCGCATGGGAACCATGGAGATCGAGTCCTCGTTGGTCGCCAAGACCGATTTGGTAGCTGAGGCTGCGGTGGTTGGCCGGCCCGATGACACGACCGGTGAAGCCATCGTGGCTTTTGTGGTGCTCAAGCGCGCCGTGCCCTCTGGCGAGGAGGCCAAAGAAATCGCCAAGGCTTTGCGCGACTGGGTGGCCAAAGACATCGGCCCCATCGCAAAGCCCAAAGACATTCGGTTCGGTGAAAACTTGCCCAAAACGCGCTCGGGCAAAATCATGCGTCGCTTGCTGCGCTCGATCGCCAAGGGCGAGGCCATCACGCAAGACACCTCGACGTTGGAGAATCCAGCCATCTTGGACCAGATGTCTCAGTCTCACTGAGCCAGCGCTCCACATCTGTGGGGTTTAGCTACCCAGCCGCAGTGCTCCTGCGTGCTGGGTTTTTTTATGCCTAAGTGCGGTCTGGTAAGGCCATCGGGTTTCGCTGCCAAGGCCTGCGCCCTGCCCAGGTGGGAGTGACCTTAGGTGGTTTCGTTGCTGGCTTCTGAGTCCAAAAGGTAAAAACGCTGAATGGCGTGCCAAGCGTCCTCTGGGCTGTCAACGAACTCGAATAAATCCAAGTCGCTCGGTGAAATCATCCCTGCTTCGCACAACAAATCAAAGTTGATCAAGCGCTGCCAGAAGTCGCTGCCATACAAAACGATGGGCGTGGGCTTGGACTTTTGGGTTTGAACCAGCGTGATGATTTCAAATAGCTCGTCCAAAGTTCCAAAGCCACCCGGGAAAGCCACCAGCGCTTTGGCTCTGAGCATGAAGTGCAATTTGCGCAGCGCAAAGTAGTGGAAGTTAAAGCTCAGGTGCGGCGAGATGTAGGGATTGGGATGCTGCTCGTGGGGCAGGGCAATATTTAACCCCACGTTGGGGCTGCCCACTTCGTGGGCGCCTCGGTTGGCGGCCTCCATGATGCCGGGCCCACCGCCTGTGCAGATGTGTAGCTGTTGGTCAGGACGCGTGCACGTTTGGTTGTAGGCACAAACCAAGTGGGCAAAGCGCCGCGCAGCATCGTAGTAGGCGGCGTTGCGCACCAAACGCGTGGCGTGGGTGATGGCGTGCGCGTCACCTTGGGCTTGGGCACGCTCTAATTCTCGCTGTGCGTCTTCGGGACTTTTGATTCGTGCGCTGCCAAACACGACCACGGTGTGGTTGATGCCAGCCTGCTGCTGCGCCAGATCTGGCTTAAGCAGCTCGAGTTGCAAGCGAATGCCTCTGGCCTCTGGCCGCATCATGAACTCTGTGTCGTGGTATGCCAGACGCGGCGTATGCGGCTCGGAGGGTTCGCCTAGATCTTTGTGAGCAAGCGCATCGGTCCATGCATCGATGAGTCGCCTATCTTGAAAAGGGTGTTCGTTGGCCATGCCACCATTGTGCGCGAAGTTGCTCCGCTCGGATGGGTTCGCTGGTGCTGTCAACCGCGGAGATGCAAAACAAAAAAGACCCCGAAGGGCCTTTTTTCGTGAGGTGCGCAGGGCTTATACGCGCTTGCGGTACTCGCCGGTTCGGGTATCAATCTCGATGCGATCACCTTGGTCAACAAACAGAGGGATAGCGATCTCAAAGCCGGTCGCGATTTTAGCGGGCTTGAGGACTTTGCCAGAGGTGTCGCCTTTGACGGCTGGCTCTGTCCACGTGATTTCGCGCTCAACAGAGGTGGGCATTTCGACCGAAATGGCCTTGCCTTCGTAGAACACGACTTCGGCTTTCATGCCGTCTTCGAGGTAGCTCAGTGCGTCGCCCATGTTTTCGGCTTCGACTTCGTACTGGTTGTATTCCTCATCCATGAACACGTACATGGGGTCGGCGAAGTAAGAGTATTCACACTCTTTTTTGTCGAGCACGATGTTGTCGATTTTGTCGTCCGCCTTGAAGACGACCTCGGTGCCAGCGTTGGTCAACAGGGCCTTGAGCTTCATGCGCACGGTCGCTGAGCTGCGACCGCCACGGCTGTATTCGGTCTTCAGAACCACCATGGGGTCTTTGCCGTGCATGATGACGTTACCAGCGCGAATTTCTTGAGCGATTTTCATAGGATGTGAGTGAGTGATGGTTCTAAAAGTGTGCCGCTGGCCACCGTGAGGCAGCGCAAGCGCAGTCGTAAAAACGCATTATTTTACCTGTTGTCTTGTCCGCTTGGCCAAGTGCCACCAGCAGGCGTGGCGTGCTCAAGGTGCTGAGCGTTGGCAAGGTTGGCTGAGCGCCTGTATGCGGGCTCAGTTTGAATGTATCGGGCCTCGCGCGTCTTTGTCGCTGGCGAACGCCATCAGCGTGGGGGTTAAGTCGGGTAAGCGCAAACTGCGCGCACGCACGCCCTCGGCCCATTTGACCCAAGTGTGCCAATCTGCTCGCTGCGGTGTGGGAACCCAGTCACCGCTCTCTGCGGTTTCAAAGCCATTCCAGATGCCATGCGCACGCCGAACCGCGATTGGCGCCTCAGTCCAGTCCAAAAATGCGTCCAGTTTGGCGCGGTGTACGCCATCATCTTGGGGATAGATGTGCCACAAGAATGGTCGGCCTGACCACAAGGCCCGGCTCATTGAGTCTTCGCCCCGCACCACATTGAAAGCGCAGCGTGTCAAGCGGTTGTCAAACTCGGGTTGAGCGACCGCATCCCAAAGGGTGATGCCCGTGAGTCCGAGGGTCTGAATGGCGCGGGCGCCTGCGCCGGGGTAGGTGGCCACGTGCAGCCCGTCGCGTTGCCACGCAGTGACCCATTGCGCCAAGGCAGGGCTGTCGTAGCAAAACAAACTGCAATCGGTTTGGGTGCTCTGGCCATGCAGGGTTGACTGGGCTTCGCAGGGCGCTTGCCGCGGGTGCATGATGCCGCCGGTTTGTAGGCTGAAGCCGGGGTAGAAAAACCACTTGGTGCACCCAGCGGCGGGCCCCCCCATCACGGGCGAGGGCAGGCCGTGCAGCCGACTGATGTGGCGCTCAGCACTCAGGTATTCGAGGTTGATCCAGGCGACGGGTATGGCGCTGCGAGAGATTTGCTGCTGCACAGATTCAGGCAACTCACAGCCAAACATTTCGACCACGACGCCATGCACGTCTGTTGCTGCGAAGAGCCCGCTCTGAGCGCCGTCCGCATGCAGCCGGCTGGAGGCCAGTGACCAGTCCTTCACCGCCACCCCTTGGGCGCCTTGCGGCGCCAGCCAACTCAGTGCGCTGCTGTCGTCCACCCACAGCGTCACGCGTTGGCCACGCCGGGCCAACTCAGTGGCCAGCCGCCATGTCACCCCAATATCGCCCCAGTTGTCGATCACTCGACAAAACAAGTGCCAATGCGCGCCATGTGGAGCGGTGGCAGACAGAGGCAGATCAGCGTGAGAGAGCGACATAGGCAAATTGTCGCATTCGCTTGAGGGCAACGGATCAGGCGCGGCACAATACGGCCATGCGAAAAAAAAGTGTGCATGACACCGACCCTTTAACCCCGCTAGAACGCGAAGAAATGGCTTCTGATACCACGCCCGACGCAGACGAGGTGCAGTGGCAGAGCTTGCTCGCGGAGGTCGCCGCTTTGCCGCAATTGCCAGGGGTTTATCGCTATTTCGATGCCCATGACCGACTGCTCTATGTGGGCAAAGCGAAGGCACTCAAACGGCGGGTGTCGACTTATTTTCAAAAGCGGCAAGACGGCACGCGCATCGGCCATATGGTCAGCAAAATTGCGCGCATGGAGACCACGGTGGTTCGCTCGGAGGCCGAGGCGCTCTTGATGGAAAACAACCTCATCAAGACGCAAAACCCCAAGTACAACATCTTGTTCAGAGATGACAAGAGTTACCCCTATTTGAAGTTCACCCATCATCCCTTTGCGCGCATGGGCTACTTTCGGGGCTTGGTGGACAAGCGAGCCGACTACTTTGGCCCTTACCCCAGCGGTTGGGCTGTCAAAGAGAGCATTCAACTGATGCAAAGGGTCTTTCGCCTGCGCACCTGTGAAGACAGCGTGTTCAAGAACCGCAGTCGCCCCTGCCTGCTTTATCAGATCAAGCGTTGCTCTGGCCCCTGCGTAGGCCACATCGATGAACAAAGCTACGCGCAGGATGTGGCGAAGGCAACCGCTTTTTTGCGCGGCGAGACCCAGGAGTTGTTGGCTCAACTTCAGGCTCAAATGATCGCGTTTGCCGAAGACTTGGCGTTCGAAAAGGCCGCTGAGGTCCGCAATCAAATTGCTGCGCTCTCAAAGGTATTGCACCAGCAGTCTGTGGAGAACGTCGAGGCCACTGACGTTGATGTGTTGGCCGTCACCGTTCAGGGTGGGCGTGCCTGCGTGAATTTGGCCATGGTTCGGGGTGGGCGTCACTTGGGCGATCGAGCTTATTTCCCTTCCCACGTGGAAGACGCTGCTGCATGGGGCGAGTGCGAAGGGCAAGATGAGGTCGCAAGGGCGGTGTTGCACGCCTTTGTTATCCAGCACTACATGCATGTGCCTTTGCCCGCCGTCTTGGTGAGCTCACAGCCCATTGCCCCTGAGGTGCTCGAGTCGTTGACTCGGTCATTGGGTCAAAAGGTGCACGCCATTCACCAACCCCGCGGCCAGCGCAAGGATTGGGCCGAAATGGCCATGACCAACGCGCAGCGACAGCTGACACGCCTGTTGTCTGAAGAGGGCTCGCAGCAGGCTCGCACGCGGGCTTTGGTTGATGCGTTGGATTTGACGCCAGATGACTTGGCCACTTTGCGCATCGAGTGTTTTGATATTTCGCACACGGCGGGCGAGGCCACGCAAGCGTCTTGCGTGGTATTCGAGAGGCATCAAATGCAACCCTCGCAATACCGGCGCTACAACATCGAGGACATCACGGCAGGGGACGACTATGCGGCCATGCGGCAAGTGTTGATGCGGCGCTATTCCAAACTGACTCAAGGGAGTGACAGCAGCAACCATGCCCGAATGCCTGATGTGGTGTTGATTGACGGTGGTAAGGGCCAAATTTCATGTGCCAAAGAGGTGTTTGAGCAACTGGGTTTGGATATATCGAGGCTGGTGGGGGTGGAAAAGGGCGAAGGGCGCAAGGTTGGTCTAGAGGATCTGGTGTTTGCCGATGGGCGCGAAAAAATTTACCTTGGGCACGACTCGGCCGCACTCATGTTGGTGGCACAAATCCGAGACGAAGCCCACCGTTTTGCCATCACGGGCATGCGAGCCAAGCGCGCCAAAACGCGAACAGGTAGCAGCAGCCTAGAGACCATCGATGGCGTGGGGCCCAAAAAGCGTGCGGCGCTTTTGCAGCGCTTTGGCGGTGTCAGGGGTGTCTCTGAGGCCAGTGCCGAAGATCTACAGACCGTACCCGGTATCTCTCGTGAGTTGGCCCAAACCATTTATCGGGCGTTGCGCTGAATCAAAGCCCACCCACAGCCGCCCCCGCGCTTTGCGCGACTGAGGGTTGGCTATCGAGGCGTGCGCTCGCGCATAATGTGGTGCCATGTACTTCACCATCCCGACATTGTTGACTTGGGCCCGAATCGTTGCCATACCGTTGGTGGTGGGTGTCTTTTTCCTACCGCAGATGAGTCCAGATACCCAGGACATTGCAGCCACGGTTTTGTTTGTGATTTTTGCGTTAACGGATTGGGCGGATGGTTACCTGGCGCGAAAGCTGAATCAGACGTCAGCATTCGGCGCATTTTTGGACCCCGTCGCAGATAAGTTTTTGGTCGCTGCCAGTTTGCTCACATTGTTGCATTTGGACCGTGTACATGTCTTCGTGGCCTTGATTGTGATTGGCCGAGAGATCGCCATCTCTGCCTTGCGCGAGTGGATGGCCACCGTGGGCGCTCGCTCTAGCGTGGCGGTTCACATGTTGGGTAAGCTCAAGACGGCCACCCAAATGGTCGCCATTGCGTTTTTGCTCTTCAATGGCAGCCTTTTTGGCCTGCTGGACACGGCTTGGTGGGGCACCGTCTTGGTCTGGATATCGGCGGTTCTCACGGTGTGGTCCATGCTGTATTACTTGCGTGGGGCCCGGGCTGAACTGCTTGCCAAAGGCCCTCCAACATGAACAAAGCCAGCCCTGCAGCGGCTGAGTCTTTGTGGATTGCCAGCATGCCAGTCGTCTTTGTGCTGATATGGAGCACAGGCTTCATCGTGGCCCGCTTTGGTATGCCCCATGCGCCGCCGTTCGGTTTTCTCGCTTGGCGCTATGGATTGTCGGTGATGGGTTTGTTGCTTTGGGCCGTGGCGGCCAAAGTGGCTTGGCCCAGTCGCGATCAGTGGCGTCACCTGTGTGTGACAGGGGTGCTGATTCATGCGGGCTACCTGGGCGGTGTTTGGGCTGCAGTCAAAGGCGGTTTGGGTGCGGGGCTATCCGCCTTGGTGGTGGGCTTGCAGCCCGTGCTGACTGCGCTGTGGCTGGCCAGCCGCGGAGGGCAGGTGCAGCCTCGTCAATGGCTGGGCTTGTTGCTGGGATTGGTTGGCTTGACCCTCGTGATCGCCGATCGCATGGGGCAAGGGGCGGTGACTGTAGAAAACGCAGCGTGGATCACATTGGCCCTGCTGAGCATCACCGCCGGTACCTTGTATCAGAAGCGTTGGGTTAAACCCTGCGATGTGCGTTCGGCCAACGCGCTCCAATTGAGCGCCGCGTTGGTCGTGACGTTGCCCCTGGTGTGGCTAGAGACGGAGTCCGTGCGCTGGAATGCGGAGTCAATGGGCGCTATGGCGTGGTCGGTGCTGGCTCTGACGATGGGGGCTAGCTCATTGCTATACCTATTGATACAGCGCGGCGCGGCGACATCGGTGGCTTCGTTGATGTATTTGGTGCCGCCGTGTACAGCCATATTGGCTTGGGTATTGTTTGACGAGCCCTTGAGTTTGAGGGTGCTTTTGGGTGTAGCCATCACCGCTTGGGGTGTGTGGTGGGTCGTGAAAAATGGAGACAACAAGTGACACATCAAATTGCGGTGATTGCAGGCGATGGCATTGGCGTAGAGGTCATGCCCGAGGGGCTTAGGGTATTGCAAGCGGCCTGTGAGCGTTTCAACATTTCTGTGAAGCTAGACCACTTTGATTTTTCAAGCTGGGCCTACTTTGAAAAGCACGGGAAAATGTTGCCCGACAACTGGAAAGACTTGATCGGCGGGCATGAAGCGATTTTCTTCGGCGCCGTAGGCTGGCCAGAAAAAATCCCAGACCATGTCTCGTTGTGGGGCTCGCTGTTGCTGTTTCGACGAGAGTTCGACCAGTATGTCAACTTGCGTCCGGCTCGCCTGATGCCTGGCGTGATCGCGCCCGTGGTTCGCCGTGACGGCAGCGCCCGAGCGCCGGGCGAAATTGACATGGTGATCGTGCGCGAAAACACCGAAGGCGAGTACTCAGCCGTCGGTGGTCGCATGTTTGAAGGTACCCCCAGAGAAATCGTCATGCAAGAAACGGTGATGAGCCGCCACGGTGTGGATCGCGTCTTGCGTTATGCATTCGAAGTGGCCCGCAGTCGCCCCAAAAAACACTTGACCAGCGCGACCAAGTCCAATGGCATCGCGATCACCATGCCGTATTGGGACGAGCGGGTCGCAGAGATGGCCAAAGAATATCCCGATGTGCGTGTGGACAAATTCCACATCGATATTTTGACCGCCCATTTTGTGCAGCGCCCTGAGTACTTTGATGTGGTGGTCGCTTCCAACTTGTTTGGTGATATTTTGAGTGATTTGGGCCCTGCTTGTACGGGCACCATTGGCATTGCCCCCAGCGCCAATTTGAACCCCACAGGCGAGTGGCCGTCATTGTTTGAGCCCGTGCATGGGTCGGCGCCAGACATCGCTGGGCGTGGTGTTGCGAATCCGATCGGACAGATTTGGTCAGCGGCTTTGATGCTCAAACACTTGGGTCATGCGGACGCGCATGATGCCATCTTGAAAGCGATCGAGGCAGTTTTGTCACCCGCAAGTGGCGCGCCTTTGACGCCCGATCTGGGTGGTACCGCATCCACCACAGATGTAGGCAAGGCAGTGACTGAATCACTGTTGGCCTGAAATCGGGATCAATCTGTGTAGAATACAAACCGCTTCGTTAAGCCAATCAGAAGTTCAAAAGGCTTTCAATTGGGCAGTCCGAGAAGTTTTTTGGACTGTAGCCACAGTTGCTCTTGACACGCGATGGGCGCGCGGCTTTAATCTAGCTCGCTTCGCACGTCGATGCGCTCTGAGGTCCGTGGCACCTGATGCGACGGGCACATCATCAAAACTATCTATGCGGCTGAACCCCTCAGTCGCAGGCAAGGAGAACTTGTGAACAAAGCTGAACTGATTGAAATCATTGCCGCTGAGGCTGACCTCTCGAAAGCCGCAGCCGGTCGTGCGCTTGACGCCGCTGTTGCTGGCATCACCAAGGCCCTCAAAAAGGGTGACTCGGTTTCTTTGATCGGCTTCGGCACGTTTGCTGTGGGCAAGCGCGCAGCCCGCACGGGTCGCAACCCACAGACGGGTGACACCATCAAGATCAAAGCGGCCAAGGTGCCTAAGTTCCGTCCCGGTAAGGGCCTCAAAGACACCGTCAATGGCGTCAAGAAAAAATAATTGCCAGTTTGTGGGTGCTTAGCTCAGTTGGTAGAGCGGCGCCCTTACAAGGCGTAGGTCGGCGGTTCGAGACCGTCAGCACCCACCACAAATTGCATGATGAAAAGCCGGGTATAACCCGGCTTTTTATTTGCTCAGTGATTGGCCAGCCAGGCAATCAAGCCGTGTGATGGCGGGTTCAAGCTCACTGTCCGGTGAATTGCCCTTGTCGTTTTTCCAGCAGCGCTGCGACCGCCTCTTCGTGGTCGCGCGTGTGGTGTGCGAGGGCTTGCATCGAAGCTGATAGTTCAAGCAGGCTCTCTAAGCTTTGCTGCTGCCCTTCGCGCAACAGCTTTTTGGTCATGCGCAAGACCTCGGGTGGATTGCATGACACCCGCTCTGCGAGCGCTCGGGCGGCAGGCATCAATTGCTCGTGAGGTACGACTTGCGATACCAGACCCCATGCCAAGGCCGTATTCGCGTCGATGGCATCCCCCGTGAAGGCCATTTCACTGGCTCGGGCCATACCAATTGCGCGCGGCAGCAACCAAGCGCCTCCGTCGCCCGGAATGATGCCGACTTTTACAAAGCTTTCAGCGAACACTGCCCGCTCAGATGCGATTCGCATGTCGCACATGCACGTCAGATCGCAACCGGCGCCAATTGCGGCGCCATTGACTGCGGCAATTGCAGGGACTTCTAGTGCGGCCATCGCCCGCGGAATGCGCTGAATGCCGTGGCGGTAGCCTTGGCGAATTTGTGCGGGTGTGCCACCAAACATACCCGTGCGATCACGCATGTGTTTGACATTGCCGCCTGAAGAAAAGGCTGAGCCAGCGCCCGTAAGAATCACCGCCCGCACCGATGCGTCGGCGTTGATGCGACTCACTGCGTCCTCAAAAGCTTCGATCATTTCGGGCTCAGAGATGGGGTTGCGTGTCTCTGGCAAGTTGAGGGTGAGGGTGACGATGTGATCGCTTAGTTCATAAATCAGTGGTGAAGTCATGCGGTTTGGCTCCAAGAATTGGGTTAACAGATGCCAGAATTGTGGCGTTTTGCGGCTCATCTGTGTGGCACCTATGCGCCAGCACTTAGGGGCTCTTTATTCGGTGGATAATCAGAGGCTTTGGTGCTAGACAAGCACGCTGCTGTTAATCAAAGAGGAGCTCACGCTCATGTTCGAGTCGATTCGTAAAAACACGCGCATTTTGGCCATTTTGTTGGGCATTTTGGTGATTCCCGCTTTTGTCTTGGTGGGCGTCAGTGGCTACACCAGCAACAGCGACCGGAGTGAGGCGGTGGCTGAGGTGGGTACTTCCGTCATCACTAAAGAGCAATGGGACCGCGCCCATGATGCCGAAATACAGCGAGTTCAGCGATCCGTCCCTGATGTCGACGTGAAGTTGCTGGACAGTCCAGCTGCACGCTATGCGACGCTGCAGCGGCTGGTGCAAGAGTTGGTATTGACGACGGCTCGAGATGAACAAATGCTCACCGTCAGCGACAGCCGTTTGGCCAACGCTTTGATGCAGCAGCCCGTGATCGCCTCATTGCGTGATGAGAACGGGCGACTTGACCAGCAGCGCTACCGCGATTTGCTTGCCGCACAGGGCTACACCCCAGAGAGCTACGAAGCTGCGCTGCGCGCGTCGCTTTCCACGGATTTGGTTACCAGCTTTGTGGCGAACACTGGCTTGGCGCACGCAGGCACTGAGGGGCCGATTTTGGACGCGTTTTTTCAAAGGCGCACCATTGCCTTGAAAACATACCAGCCTGCTGACTTCAAGGCGCAGCAGGCGGTCAGCGACGAGCAAGTCAAGGCTTATTACAGTGAGAACCCGCAGCAGTTTCAAGCACCCGAGGTGGTAGATGTCGAGTACGTGGTTTTGGATCAGGCCAAAGTGGCTGAGTCTATTTCTGTGGATGAGAGTGAGTTAAATAGCTACTACGAACAAAATCGCTCTCGTTTTGCGACGCCTGAGCGCAGGCGTGTGCGTCATATTTTGATTGAGGCGGGCGCTGATGATGCTGCTCAGGCTGCAGCCAAGCAGCGGGCTGAAGCGATTCGTGAGCAATTGGCGGCTGCACCCCAGCGGTTTGTCGAGTTAGCAAAAAGTGAATCACAAGACCCCGGAAGCGCAGAGCAGGGCGGTGATCTGGGTTGGGTTGAGCGGGGCGCGATGGTGAAGCCTTTCGAGGACAGTGCTTTTGCGCTCAAGCCGCTAGAGGTTTCAGATGTCGTGCAGACTGAATTTGGTTGGCACGTGATCCAAGTCACCGAGGTGGAGGCCTCAGTCAGCCAACCCTTTGCTGAAGTTCGCGAGCAGATTTTGGCTGATGTGCGCCAAGGGCAAGCCCGCCTCAAGTACGCTGAGATGGCAGAAAAATTTTCCAATCGCGTCTACGAAGAGGCCCGCAGCTTCGAGGGGGTTGCGTCCGAGCTGGGTGTGAAGATTCAAGTCGCGCGCGATGTAACCCGCGCTGGTGTTGAGGGCGTCTTGTCGAATGCCAAAGTACTGCGCGCGATATTTGACGCTGAGTCCATCAGCGGTCAACGCAACATCGATGCGATTGAAGTTGATGGCAAGCAGTTGGTGTCTGCTCGGGTCACGCGTCATGACCCAGCGCATACCCGTGCATTCGAAGAAGTTGCTGTCGACGCCAAATCTCTCTTGGTTGCTCAGCTCAGCGCAGAGGCAGCATGGAAGGCTGGCAATGACGCGTTGCAAGCTGCACGCTCCGGCGCCACGCTCGAGGGCGTGGACACCGTTGTGGTGGTTTCGCGTGACGTAGCGCCCACGCTCCCTGCTGCAGTGGTGCGGGCTGTTATGGCGATGCAGGCTGATCAATTGCCTGCATGGACTGGCGTCAACTTGGGCGATGCAGGCTATAGCCTCGTGCGGCTTGATCGCGTGGATCCGCGGCCGAGTGTTGATGCCACCCGTCTGAGCCAGGAGTCGCAGCAACTGAGGCGCGCGTATGGTGAAGCAGAGGCCAACGCATTTGTCGAGTATTTGCGTGAACACTTCAAGACAAAAATCCTCGTGCCTGATCCCGGATTGGGTGCTGAGGGCTGATTCTGACTGCTATAATTGATGCCATCGTGGTGGCTGTAGCTCAGTTGGTAGAGTCCCAGATTGTGATTCTGGTTGTCGTGGGTTCGAGCCCCATCAGCCACCCCACCATTTAAAAACGCCCGGCTTGCCGGGCTTTTTTATGCCCGCTTGGACCCCGGAGTTCGTGTTAACCATTGGCGCCTGATGGGATGGCTCGCTGCAGCCTTCCGCATGCAACTGGGTCACCGCTCAGTAAACGTCGCGCTCAGTGAGGCCTGCAAGGTTTTGAACCTTTGGTATCTGGTTGCCAGCTTGTCGCGCCGCTCAGGCTCTGGGGCATAGCGCTGCTCGATGGCTGGGGTTTGGCACACGGCGTTCACGTCCTGGCCCACACAGAGCATGGCGAGGCGCGCAGCGCCCAAAGCAGCGGCGTGTCGCGCGCTGGCCTGTATGAGCAACTCAACCCCCAAAGTGTCAGTCAGCAGCTGGGCCCACCAAGCGCTTCGGCTCCCCCCGCCGACCAGCGATAGGGTTTTGATTGTGTCGCACCCATGCAGCGTGCGCAGCCCATCTAACAGCCCGAAGCCCACACCTTCGACCACTGCGTAGGCCAAATCGCCGCGTTGGTGTGTGGCATTCAAGTCTTGCCATGACCCCAGAGCCCAGGGGTTGTTCAATGGCGATCGCTCACCACTCAGATAGGGCAGAAAGATGGGGGCACCCGCGGCGCCTTGCGCCTGACTCTGTTCGGCGGAATGCACCAACGCTTGCTCATCTTCAAAGCCTAATACACCGCACGCCCAGCTGAGTGAACTGGCCGCGCTCAGCATGACCGACATTTGGAACCAACGCTCTGGTATCGCGTGGCAGAAGGTGTGCACAGCTTGCTCGGCATTGGGGCGATAGCTGTCATTGCAAATAAAGACAACCCCAGACGTACCCAGCGAAACAAAGCCTTGTCCGTTTTCCGTTAGCCCCATACCCACGGCACTGGCTGCGTTATCACCAGCACCCGCCGCCAGCCAAACCTCATGGTCAATGCCCCAGCGTTCGCGCCACTCGGGCAACAATGTGCCAGCACGGCCACTACCCTCAATCACACTGGGCATGTGAGAGGGGTCTAATTGGCAAGCACGCAGCATATCTGGGGACCACTCGCGCAGTCCCGTATCCAGCCACAGGGTGCCTGCGGCATCTGAGCAGTCGGTGACGGCGTCGCCAGTGAGCTGGAGTCTTAGCCAATCTTTGGGCAGCATCACACGCCCCAGCTGAGCAAAGCAATCTGGTTCGTGCAGTTGGAGCCAAAGCAACTTGGGGGCTGTGAAGCCGGGCATGGCAAGGTTGCCAGTGATGGTCGTGAGGGCTGGCACCATGCGCGCAAGCTGTTCGCACTGCTTGGCGCTGCGCCCATCGTTCCAGAGGATTGCGGGTCGCAGAACTTGCCCTTCGCGATTGAGCAAAACGGCCCCGTGCATTTGCCCGCTCAGGCCAATGGACGCAAGTCGAGCCAAAGCACTGCCGTGGCTTTGGTGAAGCTGGTCTATGGCTTTAACCAGAGCATCCCACCAAATTTGTGGGTGCTGCTCTGACCACAACGGGTGCGGTCGCTGAACATCAAGCTTGATCCCGACTTGGGCCAGCACGCTTTGGTCGGCGTCGATGAGCAGCGCTTTGAGCTCAGATGTGCCCAGGTCTAGACCGAGATAGGTCGCTGAGGCTTGTTGGCTGATGGTCATTGTTTGTGGTGATCGGTGGTGCATGAGGCGCGGGGAAATGCGCGCTAACTAGCCTGTGGATCCTTGGAAGCGTGCTTGCGCCCTCTTGCGAAAATCGGATGGCGTCATGCCCTTGATTTCTAGAAATCTGCGGTTGAAATTGGCGACGTTGTTGAACCCCACGTCATAGCAGATTTGGGTGACCAGTTGGTCGGTCTCCATCAGCAGTTGGCAGGCTCGGTTGATGCGGATTCGGTTCACGAAATCTGTGAACGTGTTGCCCGTGGCCTTTTTGAAGAAGCGAGAAAACCGGCTCTCGCTCATCCCCAATTCTTGGGCGACCGAGGCGACCGATTGCGGTGCGGAAAGGTCGGCGGTGATGCGATTGAGCAAGTCATTGATGGAGTCGGTCTCTGTGGGGTCATCGCCTTGCAGTTGCACACTGGATAGCAGCCTGAAGTCATCGCATTCAGCGAGGCCGTTGAGGAATTCACAAAAGGCGATGAAACGCGCCAAGCCTTTGTTGGTTTTCACTTTCTCCCAAGCCTGGGGAGCCCAGTCTTCCAGGCCAAAAAACTCAATACCGTGCTTCGCACGGTCCAACATGGGCAAGATGGCGCCAAGCTCGGGTATCGCATTGGCCGCGTCTACCAAAGGCTGGTGGGAGAACTGAATCACCAAGTCGCGAATCGCAACACCCTCTTGGGGTAAATCCATAGACACCCAGTTGTGGGGTAAACGCGGACCCGTTAAAACAACTTGCCCGGGTTGAAACTGGCCGATCCAATCGCCGACGAAAACTTTGCCAGAGGTCTCCGTGATCAAGTGAAGCTCGTATTCATCGTGACAGTGCCAACGCGCCAGCGGCGTTGGAAAGCCGTGCGCGAGGCAGCGAATGAAGCCCGCGTCTTCTGCACTTTCATACCCCAAACTCGTCGAGCGCGCGTACTCATGCTCTAGTTCTGGTTTCAACTGACGGGGCCGTTGGCGGTGGGAGTTTGGCATGGCTGGGCTACACGTTGTTCAAATTAATTGTCCGAGGTAGCGCGTGATGCACGGCGGTTCGTTGGGTAAATCCCTGGACCGTGCTGTAGGCAACGCGCATGGCGGCCACCAAACGCCCATCGTTGACCAACTCGCCCCAGAGCGATGGGTCGGCACAAAACGATGCAACGGGGTCGCTTGAGGCGCAAATGGTGTGCGCAATTGACGTATCCATGGCCTGGTCTTGGTAAATGTGGGGCAGCGCACCCAGGTGCCAGCGTTCTAGGTAAGCTAGAAAGAGGGCCGGAAGCACGGCGACGGCGGCGATCGACCCCTGATGTTTTAATCGGTCGCGAATGGTCGGTGCAATGAACCCTGGAATTTTGCTGAATCCATCCATCGCGACGCGCTGGTTGGTGTCTTGAATGGCCGAATTGCTGAAGCGATCGAGCACTACATCGCGATACCGCTCAAGGTTAATCGGACTTGGTCGGTCGGGACTCTCTAGTGCGGGGATGGCGGCGTGGGTCACATAGTCATGAGCCAAGGCGCGAATGGCCGGGTTGAGTGTGCCCTGATGGATGTACCGATAACCGACCAAGGTCCCTGCCCATG
>CBFIFT010000013.1:0-26889 GCA_965661935.1 Burkholderiaceae bacterium
CTATTGCTGTCACGCTCAAGGCCCCCGCTCAGGGAGGAAAAGCGGGGAACGCCATCTCTCAATAACGCCCGTACTGATATTAACCGCTTTGTGAGGACGGAAGCATGCAGATTTTCCCGATCGTGTTGTCACTCTCCAACATACCAAACGCATCGGCTTTTGCCACAATACGCCTATGACCTCATTCAACACACCCTTAGCCCCGTTTCCTGTCTCTAGACCCCGTCGTTTGCGACGCGACGCAACAACGCGGCGTCTGGTTCGCGAGCACGCCTTGAGTGTGGACGATTTGATTTACCCTGTTTTCGTGCTGGAAGGAGAGGGGCGCAGAGAGGCTGTGCCATCCATGCCTGGCGTTGAGCGCGTCAGCTTGGACATCTTGCTAGGCATAGCCGCCCAGTGTGTTGAATTGGGCATCCCCGTCATGGCCCTGTTCCCAGTGATCGATGCTGCCCGCAAGTTCAGCGATGGGCGAGAAGCAACCAACCCTGATGGACTGATACCACAGGCCGTGCGGGCACTCAAGGCCGCTCACCCCAGTCTTTTGATCATGACCGACGTGGCGCTAGACCCCTACACCAGCCATGGCCAAGACGGCCTGCTGGATGCGGACAACTACATCCTCAACGACGCCACTGTTGAGGTGCTGGTTAAGCAAGCGCTCACGCAAGCAGAGGCTGGCGTCGACATCATCGCGCCCAGCGACATGATGGACGGTCGAATCGGTGCGATACGCCAAGCACTTGAGCATGCGGGTCACATACACACCCGAATCATGGCATACAGCGCCAAATATGCTTCTGCGTTTTATGGTCCTTTCAGAGACGCCGTCGGCTCAGCCACGAACTTGGGCAAGGCAGACAAAAAGGTCTACCAAATGGATGCCAGTAACTCAGATGAAGCGCTGCGCGAGGTCGGCGCCGACTTGGCCGAAGGCGCCGATATGGTCATGGTCAAGCCTGGCATGCCGTATTTGGACATCGTCCGCAGGGTCAAAGACACATTCGCCGTGCCCACCTTTGCCTACCAAGTGAGCGGAGAGTACGCCATGCTCAAAGCGGCCTCTGCAAACGGCTGGCTCGATGGTGAAGCGGTCATGATGGAGAGCTTGTTGGCATTCAAGCGCGCCGGAGCAGACGGCATATTGACCTACTTCGCCATCGACGCGGCACGCTGTTTGCGCCAGGCTTGAGAACAAAGTGGATCTCAAACCGCTCCTCACGCTGATTGCGATTGTGAATCCCATCGCAGTGGTCCCTTTTTTCATCCACTACACGCAAGGCTTCTCTGACGCACAGGCGGCTCGGACCATTCGCACCGCCTCGCTCAGCGTGTTCATCGTGATGGCGGTGTGTGCACTGATCGGCTTGCAAGTACTGGGGTTTTTCGGCATCTCTTTGGCCAGCTTTCAGGTCGGAGGCGGCATGCTTTTGCTGATGTCTGCGCTGAGCATGCTGAAAGCCCAGCCCATAGAGTCCAAAGTCTCAGAACAAGACCTGTCCACCCACTCTGGCTTGCATTCGGTCGGTGTCGTGCCTTTGGCGATCCCACTGTTGGCCGGGCCAGCAACGATGTCTACCGTGGTGATTTATGCTGAGCAATCGCAATCTTATTTTCAGCATGGGTTGCTGCTCGTTTACGCTGGCTTGGTCGCTGGATTGACTTATTTTTGCATGCGCATGGCCCACCCCATTTCGCACACACTGGGTCGAACCGGCATCAACATCATGACCCGGCTCATGGGCCTGATTTTGGCGGCGTTGGCGGTTGAAGTGATGGCCAGCGGGTTGTCACAACTGTTTCCTGTGTTGCGCGGCTGATGGCGAAAGACACCCTCTTCACCTGCCAGAGTTGTGGTGGCACCAACCCCAAGTGGTTGGGCAAGTGTCCACACTGTGAAGCGTGGAACACGTTGGTTGAATCCGCGGTCGCACCCAAGCCTTCGCGTTTGTCCAAGGGCCTCAACGCGCCCAGCCCTGTGACCACCTTGGGTGATATTTCCTCAGCTGACGTGGTCCGCCGCCCCACCGGGCTGGCAGAGTTGGATCGCGTGTTGGGCGGTGGGCTCGTGGATGGCGCTGTGGTCTTGATCGGTGGCGACCCCGGCATAGGCAAGTCAACGCTTTTGCTGCAAGCTTTGGCGCGGCTAGCTACCCATGAACCCACGCTCTACATCACTGGCGAAGAGTCGGCCGCGCAAGTCGCCATGCGGGCCCAGCGTCTCGGGCTCGATAACAGCCCCGTGCGTGTATTGGCTGAGGTTTCGCTTGAGCGCATTCTCACCACTCTGCAAATTGAGAATGCCCGCACCTGCGTGATTGACTCCATTCAAACCATGGCCACAGATGCCCTGTCCTCTGCGCCCGGCTCTGTGGCCCAAGTTCGTGAGTGCGCAGCCGCGCTCACACGGGTGGCCAAGGATCAGGGTGTGACCATGATTTTGGTCGGGCACGTCACCAAAGAAGGTGCGCTGGCCGGCCCGCGCGTGTTGGAGCACATGGTTGACACGGTGCTCTATTTCGAAGGCGATACGCACTCAAACTACCGCATGGTCAGGGCCATCAAAAACCGCTTTGGTGCGGCCAATGAAATGGGCGTTTTCGCCATGACCGAAAAAGGCCTCAAGGGTGTATCAAACCCTTCCGCCATTTTTTTGAGCCAGCACGCTCAGCCAGTACCTGGCTCGAGCGTTTTGGTGACGCTAGAGGGTAGCCGCCCGCTCTTGGTCGAAATACAGGCCCTGGTCGATCTGGGGGGGCCTTCGCCAAGGCGCCTCAGTGTTGGTTTGGACCGGGATCGTTTGGCCATGTTGCTTGCGGTGTTGCACCGCCATGCGGGCGTGGCTTGTGGCGACCAAGATGTATTCGTCAACGCAGTGGGCGGTGTGCGCATCGCAGAGCCGGCAGCAGATTTGGCCATCTTGTTGTCCATTCACAGCAGCTTGCGAGGGCTTGCGTTGCCTGCGGGGTTGGTGGCATTTGGAGAGATTGGCTTAGCGGGCGAAATCCGGCCTGCCCCCCGGGGACAAGAGCGACTGCGCGAAGCTGCCAAGCTCGGCTTCAGCCGCGCCATCATTCCGAAAGCAAACTTGCCTAAGCACGCGGACGCCCAACTCAATGGCATTCAGTTGGTTGGAGTGGAGCGCATCGAGGAAGCCATTGCCGCACTCAGAGATCTGTGACCTGATGCGCTCGACTGGTCAAGGCTGCGCGGTAAACTCGTCTCATGTCTAAACCTGCCTCGCCACCGCCTAAACACGTTGCATTCATCATGGATGGCAACGGACGCTGGGCGAAGCGGCGCCATTTGCCACGCGTGGCCGGCCACGCCAAGGGCGCGCTACAAGCCAAGCAAGTCATCACGGCTTGCGCCACCCGTGATATTCCATACGTTACGTTATTTGCTTTCAGCACCGAGAACTGGGCGCGGCCAGCCGAAGAGGTCAGCGCCTTGATGGGGCTGTTCTTGAAGTACTTAAAAGGCGAACTAAGCGGCATGGTGGAGCAAGGCGTGCGCCTCAAGGTGTTGGGCGATTTGACACCGTTTTCACCCGAACTGCGCGATGCGATCAACCACGCCGAGGCGATCACTGCTGGCGGCACACGGATTCAAGTCAACGTGGCCGCCAACTACGGCGGTCGCTCAGAGTTGCTGGGGGCGGTACGCAGTTGGTTGGCCAGTCACCCCGATGCATCGCCCAGCGACCTGGATGAGCAAGCCATCGAAGAGCACTTGCTGACCCAAGGTATTCCGGCGCCCGACCTGTTGATTCGCACTGGCGGTGAGTGCCGGTTGAGTAACTTTTTGTTGTGGCAGTCTGCTTACACCGAGCTCTATTTTTCGGACGTGCTTTGGCCCGATTTTGACGGCGAAGCACTCGATGCTGCATTGGCTTGGTATGGCCAGCGAGAGCGTCGATTTGGACGCACTTCTGAGCAAGTGGCACTGGCCCGCTAGAGCCACCGAACAGGCGCTCGCTATCGATTTATTCAATTTGTCGCGCACGCCTCGCGCAAAAGCGAGTCGCCTTATTACAATCATTTCCTTTTGCCTCGGGCGATGGGTCCGAGGCACTGCTTTATTCAAGGACTCACTATGTCTGCAATCCCTCCCGCAATGGACGACCGAGATGGCAAAATTTGGATGGACGGAGAACTCGTCGACTGGCGCGACGCGAAGATCCACGTGTTGACCCACACTTTGCACTACGGATGCGGCGCATTTGAGGGCGTGCGGGCTTACAAGACCGACAAGGGCCCTGCTATTTTTCGATTGCAAGAGCACACTGAGCGCTTTTTCAACAGCGCAAAGATCTTGCGCATGAAGCTTCCGTTCACACCCGAGCAGTTGAACGAGGCCCAGTGTGAAGTGATCCGCGCCAACAACTTGGACAGTGGCTACATTCGCCCACTTTGTTGGGTTGGCTCGCAGCGCCTTGGAGTGTCTACCAAAGGCAACACGTTCCATGTGATGGTGGCTGCTTGGCCTTGGGGTGCCTACCTAGGCGACGAGGGGCTGGCCAAGGGCATTCGCGTCAAGACATCAAGCTACACCCGCCACCACGTCAATATCACCATGACCCAGGCAAAAGCGGTCAGCAACTACACCAATAGCATCTTGGCCAATCAAGAGGCGACCGACGATGGCTACGACGAAGCCTTGCTGCTGGACGCCAGCGGATTTGTCAGCGAAGGTGCTGGTGAGAACCTCTTCCTCGTCAAAGGCGGCGTGATTTACACGCCAGACCTCTCGGCCGGTGCTCTCAATGGCATCACGCGCAACACCGTGTTTCACATTGCCAAAGATTTAGGCCTTGAAGTCGTTCAGAAACGCATCACGCGAGACGAGGTCTATATCAGTGACGAGGCTTTTTTCACTGGCACAGCGGCAGAAGTCACCCCCATTCGTGAGCTTGACCGCATAGAAATCGGGGCGGGTCGCCGCGGGCCAATCACCGAAAAAATTCAAGCGGCCTTCTTCGACATCGTGAATGGACGCGACCCCCGATATGCACACTGGCTGACTTTGGTATGACGTCCGACACAGGAGCCTGCATGAGCGACACCGACACCATTCAACTCACCGCTGATGACCTCGACAACAACGGTGGCATTTTTTGTCCAAATCCCAAAGCTGGCATGCACCTTTGGAATGCGCACCCCAAAGTTTTTATCCACATCGCGGCCAAAGGACAGGGTCAATGCCCATATTGCGGTACGAAATATGGTTTAATTTCTGGCAAATCGGGAAGTTCTCACTAATTCTTAACTTCTTTGTTTTGAGTAATCCCTTATTTTTTCTAGAATAGAGTGCATATGAAATCATATTCAGAAAAAAGCGGAGCCAGCCCTATGACTCAAATCAGCGTTTCACCACTGACCCAAGCCTACATGCGGTTTTTACAGCTCAGCCAGACTGTAGAGGGCTCGAGCCAATCCATTCAACTCGACGCCAATGAGCGCGCGCTTTTAGACGCGCTGGCTGTTCGATGGCATGGTGGACAGCCGATGACCGTCATGCAGGCAATGGCCCTCAAAGACTTGGGCTCGCCGGCGACGATGCACCGGCGCATTGCGCGCTTGCGCAAAACTGGACTGATCACAACCCAAGAAGACCCTCAAGATACCCGCATCAAACGCTTGGCATTGACCCCTGCGGCGCTGGCGTATTTCGAACAATTGGGCGAGAAGCTGCGTTTGGCAGCCAGTCACTAAAGCCTGTCCCACCAGCACACCTTCCCTTGGGCATGCTCGCCGCCTCAGCGCGAGCGCAAAGGCGCAAACCCCATCGCCGCCACGCACCATTCAACAGTGTCGCCCTACTCAGCGCAGCGCCGATCTCAAGGAGCGAACCTGATTTGGTGAGGCCCTTTTACCCAAAAAAAAGCCACCAAAATGATTTGGTGGCTTATCAAAACCCTTTTGACAGGGTCCCCCTGATCGCCCGAGTACTTCGGGCGGTTGTGTAACAAGTAGTTATTTTGTGACAGCAACGGGGTGATTATACGCCACACACCCACCATAAAGTATTCATAAGTTAACGATTTTCCCAGAAACACGAAAAACGCTGCCACCCCCGTCCCTGGCTAAACAGCGGACCTGCATACCGTGTCGATGTGCAATGGCTCGCACCAACGACAAGCCCAAACCGGCTGAGCCATGCTGCTCGCCGGCATGAGGCGGGCGCGCGAATGGCTCAAAAATCCGCTCGCGCCAACCGTTGGGCACACCCGGCCCACGATCGGCAACATCCAACCACCACTCTTCAGATTGCGTTGAAGCAGTCAACGAAAGCTCAACCTGCGCGACGCCGCCTGCACCTCGTCCATATTTCAGCGCGTTTTCCAGCAAGTTGCGCACCATGCGCTGAAGCAGCATGGGGTTGCCTCGAACTTGCACATGACTTCGTGCCGCAACAGCCACACCAGACCGCGCCCCTTCTTCGACCACCAGAGCCAACAAGTCGACCTCATCGCCCACGTTCACGTCTGCGGGGTTGTGCTCAAGTCGACTGGCCAGCAGAACCTCATCAATCAAATCGTCCAACTCGCGAATGTCCCGCTCGATGGCCCGAATCGTTGGTTCTGCTTGCGGCGCATCCTGCTCAAGCAGCGCCAAACCCATGCGTACCCTCGCCAAGGGGCTGCGCAATTCGTGGGACGCGTTGGCCAGTAAAACTTTGTGTGCCGCAACCAGTGCCTCGATTTGAGTGGCTGCGTCATTGAAGCGTTGAGCCAATACGGCGACTTCGTCGCGCCCTTCCACTGGCAGGCGTGCGCTCAAATCACCACCCCCCCACTTTTGGACACCTTTTTCCAGCCGCTCCAGACGCCGAGTCAAGCCTCGCACCACCGGTACAGCCGCCGCTATAAAAATCATGCCCAAAGCTGCCACCAGGCCCGTCCACCCAAGCGTTGCCCACGGCAAGCCGAGCCAGCCAGCCTCAGGGCGCCTGGGTGGTGGCAACTCGACCCAGAGCATCTGCCCATCGTTGGTGATGATTTCAAACTCAGTGGGCGGACCCACACCCAACCGGTTGGCGACCCGCGCCTCTCCGATAACTTCGCCGTACATATCGCGCACAACCACCTCATGACCTGGCCGAGCGGCTCGATCGCGCTCAACGTCGAGTCGCCAAATCAGCGTGATGAGGGCGCCCAACAACAACATGCTCAACACCATGGCTGCCCAAATGCGCCAGAACATACGCCCGAGTGACAAGCGGCCTTTAATCTTGTTGTTTGGCAAATACATACCCCACCCCCCGAACCGTCAACAGGCGCCGTGGGGCTTTGGTATCAGCCTCTATTGCCTGGCGAATGCGGCCGATGTGCACATCGATGGAACGGTCGAATGCCTCTAGCCCCTTGCCGCGCACCAGCTCCATGATCTGGTCTCTCGAGAGCACACGACCAGCGCGCTTGGCCATCGCCAGCAGCAGATCAAACTGGTAAGAGGTGAGATCAACCACTTGCCCGCTGAGTTTGACTTGGCGCGAAGCGGGGTCTATCACCAATGACCCAAAAATCAATGGCGACTCGGCAGGCTCAGCCTCTAGAGTCGCGCCATGTGGCAGGTGCCGTTGCCTGCGCAAAACCGCCTTGAGTCGCGCCAGCAGCTCACGCGGCTCAAAAGGTTTGGGCAGGTAATCGTCTGCTCCCATCTCTAGGCCAATGATGCGGTCCATCGAGTCTCCCTTTGCAGTGAGCATCAAGACAGGCGTCTGATGCAACGGCTCGGGCATCGACCGAATGTGACGACAAACCTCTAGCCCATCCATATTGGGCAGCATCAAGTCCAACAAAACAGCGTCGGGTGCGAGCTGCTGCAGGCGCAGCAGCCCTTGCTCACCGGTGGTGGCGTGCTCACATGAGTAGCCCGACCGCTCCAAATACTGTTGAACCATTTCGGCCAACCGCAAGTCGTCATCAATGATCAATACGCAATGGGTCATAGGATGAATTGTTTGGGCTGTGTGTGTACCCATTGTGTCTGGTTTGCAAATCTGCTCAGGCGCCGCATCTCAGGCCCCGTCTTTGATTTCCAAACGCTTGCTGGCCCATGCAATCAAGAGCAACACGGGCAAGCCAAGCACAGCCGTCAATACAAAGAAATTGCTGTAGCCCATGGCGTTCACCATGCCGCCCGAGTAACCGCCCAATGTTTTGGGCAACAGCGTCATGAGCGAGCTGAAAATCGCATATTGAACGGCGGTGAACGAAACCTGCGTCAGGCCCGATAAAAACGCAACGAAAGCCGCGCTGGCAAGGCCTGCGGCTAGGTTATCGGCCGCAACCACAAGATACAGCCACGCCATCTCATGGCCCACCTGCGCGAGCCCGACGAATAGCAAATTGGTCAATGCTGACAACACGGCGCCCCACATCAAGCTGCGCATCACACCATAGCGATTGGCAACGATGCCACCTAAGAAGCCACCCGCGATCGCCACAGCCACGCCAAAGGTTTTCACTGCTGCGGCGATTTCGGGTTTGCTAAACCCCATGTCTTGATAAAACACATTGGAGATCACCCCCAAGACGATATCGGATATGCGGTAGAGCCCAATCAAGGCCAACAGCAGCCATGCGGTGCGCACACCGTAGCGCTCGAAAAAATCCGTCACCGGCGCCACCCAAGTGACGTTAGCCGTCTCCATGGGGACCCAGTCCAGAGCGATGCACAAGCGGCCCACGAAAAACGCCAACGCCAACGCCAAACCGAGACGCACCGCCTCGATGGCCAAGCCAAGCAAAGCCCCGGCTTTCCAGCTTGTGGACAAGGCATCGGCAAGCCCACCAAGGTGATAAAACGCCAGCACAAACGCCACGACCACCACGGCAAAAATCAACAACAGTCGGCCATGCTCTGCTTGCTTCAAGCCCACGCGCTCAACAACGGGCGGCTCGCTCATTGCCAGCGTCGTTAAAACCCCCACACCCATGGCTGCAGCCATCGCCCAATAGGTCAGCTGCCAAGCTCGATAGTCGTAGTTCCCTGCGCTAGAGCCCCAGTAAGACGCCAAAAACAAAGCCCCAGCACCCGCCACGATCATGCCCACCCGATAGCCTGCGATGTAGCTTGACGCCATGATGGCTTGCGCACGCAAGTGCGCCGATTCAATTCGGTAGGCATCAATCACGATGTCTTGGGTGGCAGATGAGAACCCCAACACCACGGCAAACACAGCCATCCACGCCAACCCTTGTTCGGTTTTTGCGGGGTCCACCTGGGCCATACCAATGATGGCCAAGATGACACAGACCTGTGACAACAACAGCCAACTGCGGCGCAAGCCCAGCCACTGCGTCAACCCGGGCAGTGGCAAGCGATCCACCAAAGGCGCCCAGACAAACTTGAACGAGTACCCCAGCGCCGCCCAACTGAAAAACGTCACGGTCGCACGCTCCACCCCAGCCTCACGGAGCCAAAGTGAGAGGGATGAAAAAATCAGCAAGATAGGCAAGCCTGCCGAAAACCCCAGACACAACATGACCCAAGTCTGGCGGTGCCATATCAGCCCCAGGCTTTCGCGCCAGCTGAATGGTGCTTTGGTTTCGTTCACAGTGCGGGCCTGCTCATCGCCACCATGGCTCAGGTACCACCGACGTATGGGTTGCTCTGGCGCTCGCGGCCAAACGTGCTCTCAGGACCATGACCCGGAATGAAAACGGTCTCGTTGCCCAGCGGCCAAAGCTTTTGGGTGATGCTGTGGATCAATGTGTCGTAATCACCGCGTGGAAAATCCGTGCGCCCGATGCTGCCAGCGAACAAGACGTCTCCAACAAATGCACGCTGGGCGCTGGCGCTGTAGAAAACCACGTGCCCGGGTGTGTGACCGGGGCAATGCAACACGTCCAACGTTTCATCGCCCAGTTGCAAACGGTCGCCGTCGTTGAGCCATTGGGTGGGCTCAAATGCATCGGCAACTTCAAAACCATATTGCCCGCCTTGTGCAGGGATGCCGTCGATCCAAAACTGATCGGCACGCTCGGGCCCGACAATGGGAACTTGGCAACGCTGGGCCAATTGGTACGCCCCCGCCGCATGGTCCAAGTGGCCATGCGTGATCCAGATTTGCTCTAACTTCAGTTGGTGGGCATCCACCACGCTCAAAATGGCATCCAGCTCGCCACCCGGATCCACCACAGCGGCCAAGCGCGTTTGGTCACACCAAACAACTGAGCAGTTTTGTTGAAACGGCGTAACCGGCACTATCTGATATCGCAGCATTCAAATTCCTTTTTTGGTCGGTGTTTTACTTGGCGCTGCCTAGGCACACCCTTGCCAATCATGGGCGAGAAGGCGCTGCCGCGGCAAGGCTAAAGACAACAGGAACCCTCACGACCTGACCCCTCAGGTGGCGTGGCAAACCATCAGGATACCGCCAATTTTGGGTCGCTCTGAGTGCAGCCCGATCAAGGCGGGCAAACCCGCTGCTGCGCGACACCGCCGCGGCCAACAGCTGCGCATCATCTCCAAACGTCAACTGCAACTCGACCGTGCCCTCCTCACCCAAGCGTCGACTGGTTCTCGGGTATACCGGCACCAAGTTGTCGCGCACCCAACTAAGCGACAGGCGCTCAGCCACCATGGCTTGTGACAACCGCGGGCCAGGCAGCCCTTCGGACTCAGGCGCCTGGATTTGTTGCGTCGCGCCGGTCTCGCGCTCTTGCTTGGGGGGTGCCAGAGGCGCGTTCAGCGGCATGCGGGAGTCGTTCTGATTTGCAGCCGCGGCCGCCACCTCAGCGACATTCATGGTGCTCACGTCAGCGGCTGGCCCGTCGGAGGAAGCAGGTTCAGCCGCTTTGGGGCCGAGCGCGACATGATCCTGTGTCAACTGAGGGCGCGCAACTTCGGCCGGCACAGACGCGGACTCAAGGTTAGATGACTGGGGCGCCTCTGCGGCTGCAGCAAGCGGAGGGGTTGGCTTATCGCTGACACCATCCGCTTGCACCCGGACCGGGTCCATCGATTGGGTATGTGGCTCTGGCCACCAGTCAACCCAATGCACAGCGCCCTCGTCAAATCCAGTGCCAGAGGCTTGACGCATATCCCAAGACATCCAGCCCCAGACCACCACCAAGGCCAAGTGCACAGCGGCGGCAACACCAAGGCTGCGCCACCACAGCGAGTGAGACATGGCACCGGCCGGCGCCTCAGGTGTTGACCAGGTCTTGCTTGGCAACGGTGCGTTGGGGGCATTCACCTCCACGCTGCAACCTCACTTGATAGCGGCTGCGTATTCAACAGTAATGGGCGCATGGTCACTGAAGCGCTCTTCTTTATAGATGCTGACTTGTCGCGCCTGCTCTGCCCAAGTCGCGCTGGCCAAGTGGTAATCCAAGCGCCACCCCACGTTGTTGGCCCACGCTTGACCACGATTGCTCCACCAGGTGTAGGCGCCATCGGTCTCTTCTGGGTGCAAGCGCCGATAGACATCCACAACGCGCTGCGCAGCCAGCAAGTCGGTCATCCACTGGCGCTCTTCTGGCAAGAAGCCACTGTTTTTTTGGTTCGAGCGCCAGTTCTTGAGGTCAATGTTTTGGTGGGCGATGTTCAAGTCGCCACACAAAATCAGCTCTCGGCTTTGCTCGAGTCGATGAAAGTAGGGTGTGAAGCCGTCTAAAAATCGATACTTGGCTTCTTGTCGGATGTCGCCAGAAGAGCCACTGGGGAAATAGGCGCTGATGATGCTGAACTTTCGCTTGGGTGTATCAAAGCGCAGTTCGATGCAGCGGCCTTCCGCGTCGAACTCTGGATCACCATAACCCTCAATCACATCCGTGGGCTCGTGGCGGCTATAGACACCAACACCCGAATAACCTTTTTTCTCAGCGCAATGAAAGTAGCCTTTCATGTCGGCGATGCTTTGCAAGTCCTCGCCCAAGTCAGCTTGCTGCGCCTTGAGCTCTTGGACGCACATACAATCAGGCGCAGTGCGATCAACCCAATCGGCCAGGCCCTTTCTTGCGGCCGATCGAATGCCGTTGAGGTTGAGCGAAGTAAGTTTGAAAATAGGTGAAGTCATGGCGCAAGTCAGTGGAAACCAGCCAGATCAACTGGCTCAAAATTTTGTCGCTTTTTCAGTTCAAGCCGGCGTGCTGCGCTTGGGAGAGTTCACGACCAAGGCGGGACGAAAAAGCCCCTATTTTTTCAACGCAGGTCTGTTTGATACAGGCGCCAAGCTAAACCAACTGGCTCAATTCTATGCACAGCGCATCATGGCCAGTGGCATAGAGTTTGACATGCTTTTTGGACCCGCCTACAAAGGCATTCCGTTGGTGGCGGCGGTTGCCATTGAGCTGGCACGCATGGGACGAGACCTGCCTTACGCGTACAACCGCAAAGAAGCCAAAGACCATGGCGAAGGCGGCACGATGGTCGGCGCCCCTTTGCAAGGGCGGGTGCTCATCATTGACGACGTGATGAGCGCAGGAACCGCTGCGCGCGAGTCGATTGCGCTGATTCAAGCAGCCGGAGCCCAAGCGCACGGCGTAGCCATTGCCTTGGACAGGCAAGAGATGGCAACTGAAGTCGCAGCTGATGGCACCATCTCAGATGTGCCACACAGCGCGGTGCAATACGTTCGCAACCAGCTGGGCCTAGAGGTTTGCGCCATCGCCTCGCTGGCGGATTTATTGGGGTATCTGTCGACCGCAGCAGACGCCGACTTGTCCCAGCACTTGCCTGCTGTACAGGCGTACCGAGACCGCTACGGGGTGTGAGCCCAAAGGCTCACGACCCTCAATCTGCGTCTAGTTTTTTCTTCAACAGCGCGTTGACCACTTGTGGGTTGGCCTTGCCCTTGGCGAGCTTCATGACTTGACCAACCAACGCGTTGAAGGCTTTTTCTTTGCCGGCCTTGTACTGCGCCACGTTGTCAACATTGGCCGCAAGCACCTCATCAATCATGGCCTCGATGGCACCCGTGTCACTGACTTGCTTGAGCCCTTTGGCCTCAATCACGGCATCCACTTGCGACAAAGGCTCGCTTTGTGGCCCCTGCGGACCTTGTTGCCACAAGACGTCAAAGACTTGGCGCGCGGCGTTGTTGGACAAAGTGCCGTCGGTGATGCGCTGAATCAATGCTGCCAAAACCAACGCACCCACAGGCGCTTGCTGAATCTCAATCTCCTGAGCGTTGAGTCGGCGCAACAGCTCACCCATCATCCAGTTGCTCACCGCCTTGGCTTGACCGCAGGCGCGGGCAGCGGACTCAAAATACGCGCCCATTTCTTGTGACTGGGTCAGCGTCGTGGCGTCGTACTCAGGGATGGCGTACTCCTCGACCCAGCGCTGTGCCATCGCGCGCGGTAGCTCTGGCAGCGCGGCTTGGACTTCGCTCACCCACTCAGGCTCGATGACCAACGGTGGCAGGTCTGGATCGGGAAAGTAGCGGTAGTCGGCCGAGTCCTCTTTGCTGCGCATCGCCCGGGTTTCGCCTGTGTCTGGGTTGAACAGCACCGTGGCCTGCTCAATGGCGTGGCCATCTTCTAGTTGGTCAATTTGCCACGACACCTCGTAATCGATCGCTTGCTGCATGTTGCGAAAACTGTTGAGGTTTTTGATCTCACGGCGCGTGCCCAATGCCTGCCCTGGTCTGCGCACTGACACATTGGCATCACAGCGAAAGTTACCCTCTTGCATGTTGCCATCGCAGATGCCAATCCACGTCACGATCTTGTGCAACTCTTTCGCGTACGCGACCGCCTCTTGCGAGGAGCGCATGTCCGGTTCGGTGACGATTTCGAGCAATGGCGTACCTGCGCGGTTCAAGTCGATGCCGCTCATGCTTTCAAAGTTTTCGTGCAATGACTTGCCCGCATCTTCTTCTAAATGCGCACGCACCAGCCGCACCTTGTGCAATCGGTCGCCAACATAAAAAGCAACCTCGCCGCCCTGCACAACGGGCGTTTCAAATTGGCTGATTTGATAGCCCTTAGGCAAATCGGGATAGAAGTAGTTTTTACGCGCAAACACGCTGACGGGCGAAATGTGCGAACCCACCGCCAAACCAAACTGAATGGCACGCTCGACGGCCGCACGGTTCATGACCGGCAGCACGCCTGGCAAGGCCATATCAACCGCACAGGCTTGGGTGTTGGGTTCTGCACCAAACGCAATGGCAGCTCGGCTAAAAATCTTGGACTGCGTGGACAGCTGGGCATGGGTTTCAAACCCAATCACAACCTCATAGCCCTGCACCAGTGGTGACTCACTCATACCTTTGCTCCTTGGGGCTGCTGCAAATGCCAATCGGTCACGGTTTGCAGGTGATGGGCCGTGTGCAAGAGGGTTCTTTCGTCAAGGTAGTTGCCAATCAATTGCAGGCCCACTGGCAAGCCATGCTCACCCAAACCCACAGGCACGCTCATGCCTGGCAGCCCGGACAGCGAGGCAGGCAGCGTGAAAATATCGGCCAAGTACTGGCTGACAGGGTCGTTCGACTTTTCACCCAAAGCCCAAGCAACCGTCGGCGCTACTGGGCCTGCAATCACGTCGCACGTTGCAAATGCTTTTTGAAAGTCTTGGGCGATCAAACGCCTGATTCGTTGCGCTTTCAGGTAGTAGGCATCGTAGTAGCCGTGAGAGAGCACATAGGTGCCAGTCAAGATGCGCCGCTGCACCTCGGGGCCAAAGCCCTGGCTGCGTGACTGCACATACATATCGACCAAATCTTCGAAGTGGTCCGCGCGATGGCCGTAGCGCACACCATCAAAACGCGACAGGTTAGAACTGGCCTCAGCCGGAGCGATGATGTAGTAAGCGGGGATGGCCAACTCGGTGAGTGGCAAACTCACATCCACCAATGTTGCGCCCAGCTTTTCCAACTCGGCCAAGCCAGCCTTCACAGCCGACAACACATCGGCACGGCAACCCTCGGCGAAAAACTCTTTGGGCAACCCAATGCGCAAACCTTGCAACGGTTTTTGCACATCAGCGCCTTCACGCGGGTCCTCCAAATGGGCACGCAGCGAGGGCACCGGCACATCCAATGAGGTCGAGTCTCTGTCCAGGTCTGGGCCCATCATGGCCTCTAGCAGCCATGCGCAGTCTTCAGCACTGCGGGCCATCGGGCCCGCTTGGTCCAAGCTCGATGCGTAGGCCACCATGCCATACCGCGAGCACCGACCATAAGTTGGCTTGATGCCGGTGATACCGCAAAACGCTGCCGGCTGCCGAATGGAGCCACCCGTATCTGTGCCAGTGGCCCCAGCAACCATGCGAGCGGCTACAGCCACCGCAGAGCCGCCCGATGAGCCACCGGGCACACGCGACGCATCCCATGGGTTGCGAGCCACCCCATAAGCGGAGTTTTCATTCGCAGACCCCATGGCAAATTCGTCGCAATTTGTTTTGCCAAGCGTCACCACACCTTGCTCAGCCAGGCGTTGCACCACGCTGGCATCGAACGGGCTCATGTAACCACTCAGCATGCGCGAGCCTGCCGTGGTTGGCCAATCCCGCGTAACGAACACGTCCTTGTGAGCGATGGGGACCCCCAAGAGCGGCAACTTAGCACCCGCCTCAATTTGAGCATCCGCCGCACGGGCTTGCGCCAAGGTGCTTTCAACTTGCAGCGACAGGAAAGCACCGTTGTCTGCTAACTGCTGGCTGCGTTGCAGCATGTGCTGTGCCACTTCGACCGCCGAGACATGCTTAGCCGCGATTTGGGAGGCGGTTTCAGCAACGCCCCAATCATGAATATCTTGGCTCATTCGATGACCTTTGGTACCAAAAACAATCCCCCATCAGCCGCTGGTGCATTCTGCATGTTTAACTCGCGGGCATTGGGCTCGCTCACCTCGTCAGCGCGCAAGCGCAAAGCCACGTCTCGCATCACAGCGGCAGGGTGCGCCAAAGGCTCGACGTTTTGCGTGTCCACAGCATTCATGCGCTCGACCAGCTCAAAAAAACCGTTGATTTGATCCAGCATTCGCGGTGCCTCTTGAGGCTCCAATCGCAACCGGGCGAGTTGAGCGATGCGCTCTAATTCTTGCATCGAAAGTGACATGCTTGTTTCCAATTTCTGCCGCCTGCGTCCGAGATAGAAGGGGCGGAACCTTTAAAGTCTAGCGTTGGCGCTGAAATGCTTCAGGTTGCTGCACTCAAAGCCGCGCGCATGCGGTATTATCCCGCCTTTAGTGTGCCTTTTTGAATGGCGCCCCACAGCCGCCCCCTGGTACCACGATCCAACCACAGCGACCCAACATGTTCGAATCTTTTCGCCGCCATTTTTCGACCGACTTAGCCATCGACCTCGGCACAGCCAACACCCTGATTTATGTGCGCAACAAGGGAATCGTCCTGGATGAGCCCTCTGTGGTGTCTATCCGCCACGAAGGCGGCCCTCAAGGTAAGCGCACATTACAAGCCGTGGGCCATGAAGCCAAGTCTATGTTGGGCAAGGTCCCTGGCAACATCGAGGCCATTCGCCCGATGAAAGATGGCGTGATTGCGGACTTCACGGTGACCGAGCAAATGCTCAAACAGTTCATCAAGATGGTCCACCCCAGCTCTATCTTTCGGCCCAGCCCGCGCATCATCATTTGTGTGCCGTGTGGTTCTACCCAAGTTGAGCGCCGCGCCATCCGCGAGTCCGCCTTGGGTGCCGGCGCGTCTGAGGTTTATCTGATCGAAGAACCCATGGCGGCCGCCATTGGCGCTGGCTTACCCGTCTCGGATGCGTCCGGCTCCATGGTGATTGACATCGGCGGCGGCACAACCGAGGTTGGCATCATTTCCCTGGGGGGCATGGTGTACAAGGGCAGTGTGCGCGTGGGGGGAGACCGCTTTGATGAGGCCATCATCAACTACATCCGGCGCAATTACGGCATGCTGATCGGCGAGCCCACGGCAGAGCTGATTAAGAAAAAGATCGGTTCAGCCTACCCCGGTGGCGAAGTGCGAGAGCTCGAGGTCAAAGGTCGCAATCTGTCCGAAGGTGTGCCCCGCAGCTTCGTGATCTCATCCAACGAAGTCTTGGAAAGCTTGACCGAGCCCTTGAATCAAATCGTCTCGGCGGTGAAAAATGCACTCGAGCAAACCCCTCCAGAGCTGGGTGCCGACATCGCAGAACGCGGCATGATGCTAACGGGCGGCGGCGCATTGTTGAACGATTTGGACCGCTTGCTCGCAGAGGAAACCGGACTACCGGTGTTGGTCGCAGAAGACCCCCTGACCTGCGTGGTTCGCGGTTGCGGTATAGCACTAGAGACCATGAGCGGTCTGGGTACGGTGTTCACGTCAGAATGAATGCGGGGGACCCACAGCCGTGAGGCCATCCGCCCCAGCTGCCAGCTAGCAGGTTGATATGGCGACCCGCGCTCCCTACCGAACCTCTCCCAGTTTTTTCAAGCAAGGCCCCACGGCCTGGTTCAGGCTCATGGTTGCGGCCTCGCTGTCACTCACCCTGATGGTGGCAGACCAGCGGTGGGACTTTGCCACGCCCGTGCGCAAAGGGGTCGCTACTGTGCTTTACCCATTGCAATGGCTGCTCTTGCAGCCCGCGCAGTGGGCAGACTCGCTCAGCAACGATTTAGATGCACTGCGTGAGGCTCAAGCGATGGTGCAAAAACTCACTCAAGAAAATTTGGAGCTCAACCGGGCGAACCAAAACGCCGAGTATTTGGCGCTTGAAAATGCACAGCTGCGCGAATTGCTCAACTTGCAAGTGCGCGTACCCACGCGCTCGCGCGCCACACAAGTGCTGTACCGAGTGGCAGACCCTTACAGCTACTCAGTGATGATCTCTCACGGTACCAGCTCTGGGGTGCGACGCGGTGATGCAGTCATAGATGCCAACGGTGTCTGGGGTCAGGTCACGCAGGCTTATCCGTTCAGCGCCGAGGTCCGTTTGATCAATAGCCCACAACAGAACACACCAGTGATCAATGCCCGAAGTGGGGCGGCCGGGGTGGTCGTGGGCTCTGCGCTTCAAAAAGACGCACTAGAGTTGCAATTTGCACCCACCCGCGCGGACCTACAAGTGGGTGACTTGTTGGTGACCAGTGGTTTGGATGCGGTATATCCACCCGGCTTTCCGGTGGCAACCATTACGCGAATTGAGCGGGGTGCCAAAAATTATTTCGATTTGATTTTGGCCCAGCCTACAGCGGACGTCCAAAGCAGCCGGTATTTGTTGGTGGTTCATGCTGAGCTCGGTAAAGGCCCGGAGCCCAGCACCCCTCCATCGCCAGACCCAAGTGAAGGCAACCGACCGTTGCCCCGACCTAAACCATGATGCTACCTCGCGGCGAACCCCTTCTGCTACCGGTTTACGCGCCCTTCATTTGGGGCACCTTGGCGCTCGCATTTCTGATCAGCATGGCCATCAATATCATGGCACCAACCATGAGCGCGTGGATGCCAGACTTGGTGCTCGTGAGCGTGATGTTTTGGGCGATGCATCAGCCCCGTTATGTGGGTGTGAGCGTGGCATTCACGCTAGGCCTTTTCAACGACGTCCAACAATCGGCGTTGTTGGGTCAACACGCTTTCATTTACAGCCTTGCCGCGTATTTTGCGATCCAGCTTCAGCGTCGCTTGGCTTATTTCAGCAGCTCTCAGCAAGCCATTCAGTTGCTTCCGATGCTGGCGGGCTTGAGTGCACTGCAGTGGCTAATTCGATGGTTGAGTGATGGTTTTGTGCCTACTTGGCCGATGTTTATCGCCCCCATCGCAGAGGTGTGCCTGTGGCCTCTGCTTGATTGGGTGTTGCTGGCACCCCAACGCCGCCCCCCTGATCAAGACGATCACCGACCGCTATAGCGCCCCCATGGTTACCCTGCGGAACGTAGAACTTGAACTGCTGCGCTTTCAGCGCCGTTTGGCTGTGGCGGCATTGCTGGTACTCGTTGGCTTGTTGTTGATTGCCGCTCGCGCAGCTTATTTGCAAATTTGGCGCTATGACGCCATGTCGGCTCAAGCAGAAGGCAATCGAACTGCGATTGAGCCCATCGTGCCGGTTCGGGGTGAAATTTTTGATCGCAACGGGCAAATCGTTGCCCGCAACTTTGCCTCCTACGGGGTCGAAATCACCCGCAGCGTGACGCCCGACCTTGAGCAAACGCTACAGGATCTGAGTGAGGTCATCGCACTGAGCGACGCTGACATTCAGCGCTTTCACCGCAGGGCTCGAGACATTTCCAAGCGCGAACCTGTTTTGTTGCGCCGAGACTTGAGCACACAAGAGCTGGCCCGTTTTGCCGCGCAACGCTATCGCCTGCCAGGCGTGGGCATCAGAGCCTTACTGGTGCGCGAATACCCACTCGGCGCTACCGCTGGTCACGTTCTGGGCTACTTAGGGCGCATCAGCATGGGTGACCGCGAGGCGATGCTGCAATGGTCAGACGCAGAGCAAGCCAATTACCGAGGCACCACCGACATTGGCAAGAGGGGGATCGAGCGCCGATATGAACAGCAGTTGCATGGCACGGCAGGGTATTTGCGGATGGAGACATCGGCACGCGGCTACACAACGCGTGAACTTGAGCGGGTAACTGCGCAGGCTGGGCAGGCTCTGAATTTGTCGATTGACATGCGACTGCAGCAGTTGGTTGAAAAGCTTTACGGCGAACGGCGCGGCGCCTTGGTGGCCATGAATCCCCAGAATGGCGAAGTGCTTGCCATGGTGAGCATGCCCACCTTTGACCCGAATCTTTTCATCGGTGGCATTGACGTGGCCTCGTGGCGTGCGCTCAATGAGTCCCCAGACAAGCCGCTGCTCAACCGCGCGGTGAACGGAACCTACCCCCCCGGCAGCACCTACAAGCCATTCATGGCCCTCTTGGCAATGGCCAGCGGCAAACGCGATGCTTCCACCATCGTCTCTGATCCGGGCTATTGGATGTTGGGAGAACATAAATTTCGAAGCCACGGCGATACAGCGCTTGGACGCATCGATCTTCACACCAGCTTGGTGAAGTCAAGCAACGTCTACTACTACGAACTGGCCTATGAGCTCGGCATCGACACCATCTACGAGTTCATGCGACCTTTTGGTTTTGGACAACGCACGGGCATCGACCTCAATGGCGAATCCAGAGGTATCTTGCCCAGTCGTGAATGGAAGGCAAAAAATTTCCAAGGCCAACGCAGCCAATGGTATGCCGGCGATACGGTGTCCTTGGGTGTGGGCCAGGGTTTCAACAGTTTCACGATCTTGCAACTGGCCACAGCCACCTCGGCACTTGCAAATGGCGGGTGGCGGGTGACCCCGTCTTTGGTTCGCTCGGCAGAGTCAGAGGCCTCACCCGATGAAGCGACTCCGGCTGTTGCTGAACCCGTTCATCTCGGCATCCTTCCCAATCACCTGCAAGTGGTGACGCGTGCCATGGTTGACGTCACGCGCGAGGGCACGGCCAGAGCGGCATTCAATGGTGCGCGCTACCCCAGTGCGGGAAAGACCGGTACCGCGCAGGCCGTCACGATCGCCCAAGCCGACTCGTACGACGCGGAGAAGTTGGCTGAGCGCCAACGCGACCACTCGCTTTACGTGGCCTTTGCGCCGGCCAATAAGCCCGAAATCGCGGTCGCATTGATTGTTGAAAACGCCGGTTTTGGGTCAACCGGGGCGGCGCCAATTGCACGCCGAGTGTTTGATTATTGGTTGCTCAACGAATACCCCAGCGCCGAGGACATTGCAGCGGTCTCTCAGGGGGCGGCTCCGGCGCCCATTGGTCAACCACGGCGTGCGAGTGACATACCGCTAGAACGTGCAGAAATCCAATTGATCAGCCCCCCGCAACCTCAGGTGACCGGCCCTTAGCTGTAGGCGTCTGCAGCGGTCTTGAGCACCAGAGCCAAAACCACCAAAACAAAAACGCCACGCACAAATCCCGCGCCATGGCGCAGCGCCAGGCGTGACCCCACCAAGCTGCCAGCGACATTGGCCAAGGCCGTCCAGATCACCACATGCCACCAAATGTGTCCTTGGTAGGCAAACAACATGAACGCCGAAAAATTAGAGGCCCAGTTGAGCAGCTTGGCTGTGGCACTGGCGTGCAAAAAATCGTAGCCCAGAACCCGCACCAGCAAAATCACGAAAAAGCTGCCCGTCCCTGGCCCAAAAAACCCGTCGTAACCGCCCACAACGGCGGCGATGCCCATCATCCACGCACGCTCCTGAGTTGCACTCAAGCGTGGGGCGTGTTCGCGCCCGAGGTCCTTTTTCAAAAGGGTGTAAACCAAGACCAAGACCAAAACGACCGGCAATATTTTGCGCAGCGACTCTGGGGGCACCTGCGTCACCATCCAAGCCCCGACCACCGAGGCCATGCACGCGCTGAGCATGGCATAGGCGACGGTGCGCCATGGCAGTTTGACGTGGCGGGTGTAGTGCCAACTGGCCGCTGCGGTACCCCACATCGAGGTGCCCTTGTTCACCCCAAACAAGGTAGCCGGGTGGGCGTTGGGAAATGTCGCAAATAGGGCAGGCACCATGATCAGTCCACCACCGCCTACGATCGCGTCGATCAAACCCGCCAACCCTGAAGCGAAGGTGATCACCAACCATTCCAATCCCGTCATGGCCTTCAATTCACCTCAAAAATGGGCCGCAAAAAAAGCGCCGGTGACAACACCGGCGCTTTGCTCGTCTCTGATGGACTTATATGTCTCCTCGACCTCGCCATATGCACGAGAACGTGTCTCGCTGCGAGTGGGATCACTGTAAACCCGATAAACCCTTTGACATACTGGGACTTTCCCCTACAAGGTCCTTCTGACGCCTTCTGTCACCGCATTAAATCTCAAGTACTTGCCAGTATCCAACGCGCGGCCTTTTCCGCAATCATCAGCGTCGGGCTGTTCGTGTTGCCACTGGTGATGGTGGGCATGACGCCGGCATCGGCAATGTGCAGGCCGCGGATGGTCCCGCCCTGGCCATCCAGCGCTTGAAGATAGGGGTTGACCACGGCGTTCGGGTCATCAGCTCGACCCATCTTGGTCGTGCCCACAGGATGAAAAATGGTGGTGGCGATGTCGCCCGCTAAACGGACCAGATCCTCGTCACTTTCATATTGAACGCCTGGTTTGACTTCTTGGGGGTTGTATTTTTTCAGGGCTGGTTGAGCCACAATTTTGCGGGTGACGCGCAAAGAATCGGCGGCGACTTTTTGATCATCTGGCGTGCTGAGGTAATTGGGCGCAATGGCTGGCGCTTCGCTGCAATGCGGACTTTTGATGTGCACACTTCCTCGGCTGCTGGGATTCAAATTGCACACGCTGGCGGTGAACGCGTTATAGCGGTGCAGCGGTTGACCAAATGCATCAAGGCTGAGCGGTTGCACATGAAACTCGATGTTGGGCCACTCTCTTTGATCATCGCTGCGGGTAAAGCCCCCCATTTGACTGGGCGCCATGCTCATGGGGCCACTGCGCTTGAACAAATACTCGAGACCAATTGCTGCCTTGCCCCACAGGCTGTTCGCCTGTTGGTTCAATGTTTTGACGCCACTGACTTGGTAAACCGCGCGGATTTGCAAGTGGTCTTGCAAGTTGGCGCCGACGCCTGGGTGGTCCAGCTTCACATCAACCCCAGCGTCCTTGAGAACCCGCCCGGGACCCATACCCGACAACTCGAGGATTTGAACCGTGCCAATCGCACCTGCAGCCAACACCACGCCACGTTTGGCCTTGAGCTTCACTGGCTTGCCGCGGCGAAGCACTTCAGCTCCCTTGCATTGCCAACCATCAGTCGGGTCAAGCTCGAGGTCTAGCTTTTCGACTTGCGTTTCTGTCCACACGGTCAGGTTGGGCCTTGAGGCGACGGGACGCAGAAACGCCTTGCTGGTGTTCCAACGCCAACCCGAGCGCTGGTTGACTTCGAAATACCCCACGCCTTCATTGGTTCCGCGGTTGAAGTCATCGGTGGGTGGTACGCCACTCTGGACGGCGGCCTGTGCGAAAGCGTCCAATATCTCCCACCTCAGGCGCTGCTTTTCTACCCGCCACTCATGGCCGTGGCCATGAAAGCGCCGATGTTCCGCGTCGGCGTCATCATGGTCCAAGCGGTAGTGAGATTCGTGTCCCATGAAGTCTGGCAGCACCTGGTCCCAACTCCATTGCGATTCACCCGTGAGTCGGGCCCACTGATCGTAATCGCGGGCTTGGCCGCGCATATAAATCATGCCATTGATGCTCGAGCAACCCCCCAGCGCTTTGCCTCTGGGATAGAGCAATTGCCGGCCATTGAGGCCCGGATCGGCCTCGGTTCGATAAAGCCAGTCTGTGCGGGGATTGCCGATGCAATACAGGTAGCCCACTGGAATGTGAATCCAATGGTAGTTATCAGATTTACCAGCCTCTATGAGCAACACCCGGCGCTGCGGGTCCGCGCTCAACCTGTTCGCCAACAAGCAGCCCGCCGTGCCCGCGCCCACAATGATGTGATCAAACTCTTGCATGTTGCGTCCTCGTGCTCGGGCGTCGACTTCGCCCAATAGCCTCTAGATTAACGCAACTGGCGCTGAAAACACCCTCACACACATGACACCCCGTTTGGCGCGTGTGTGTGCTGCATGGGCCCGATTGGGTCGGGCCTGTCATCAAATCCCAACCGATGCCGGCTCAGGCAGGCTTGGGCACTGGAGGCGCAGGCTCAGCCACCAGCAATGTGCCTTGGCGCAAGCCCCGCAAGGTCGACAGAGTCAACCACGTGATGGTGACTGAGGTCAATACCAAGAGAACCATGGCCGCGGCCCCCATCCATGGCGCAGCCCCACGCTCTGCGAGCATCAGTGTCAGGCCCGTGAACGCAGCCAACGGGAATGAGACCGCCCAAAACCCCATGTGAAAACCGCCTGCCCAAGCACGATTGACCACTTGGGCGGCCCATATCAAGCAAAACAAAGCGACACCCCAAAGTGCCATGGACCAGCCCACAGGCGCCTTGATCACCACGGTCACCACACCCAAGACTGACGGAGGCGCGACCGTGATGAACCAGGACATCAGCAGCCGCGCAGGCAAAGCTGAGTACGCAGCTCGGCGAGCCAAGACCAACGCCATGACCAAAGGCCAAAAGAATGCACCCAGACCCATTTGCGCCAGCGACCACGCGGTATGGCCCAGCGGTATACCGGCCAAGGGCGCGACGACATTGCCAACCACTGGGATAAACAGTGCTGGGGTGATGGCCAGCCACATCGATGGCTGGCCCTCTTGGGGTTCATGTAGCCAGCGGCCCAAAACCCAAACGGTGACCAAAAACTGCGCACCCGCAGCGACCACCCACACCGCGTCAATCCATACCCTTGGCCCCAAGGGCCCAACGGCAACGGCGCACAACAGCAACAACCCCACGGGGATTGCCGCGACAAATGCATGCCGCACCGGGTGTGCCAAATCTTGGGCAATCAGTCGCGGGTAACGCCGCAACCGCAGCAAAGACGCGGCGGCCAAAGCCAGCCAAACCACCGCGGCCAAGACACCCAGTGCATTGGCCACCCAGATGGCGCCCTCGCCCATCAAATGGCTCGCCCGAGACCAGGCCAAAGCCAAACCAGCCAAGCCCATCACCACACTGAACCAAACCCAGTAAAGGTGAGCCAATGGACCCGGGGCTTCAGGTTGTTTGCCGGGTGTGGCGGCCAAAATCATGGGGTCGTCTGGCAAGACTTTTCACCGTCTGGTACACCGAGCTTGCGCAAAATGCTTCCCATCAGGCACCAATTGGTCAAACCGGATTGAAATAAATTGGCGCCAACAAAGGCAGTGAACGCCAGCCACCAAGAGTTGACAAACAAGGGGCTGCCTTCGACGCCCAGCGCCAGTGACAACATGACAAAGAGTCCAGCAACAACGTGAATGATTCGATCAACAGTCATTTTGATTTCCTTTCAACACAATTCAAACAGAAACAGGGGGTGTTTCGTAACGTCGACGATACACCGAGTAATACAAAACGGGAATCACAATCAGGGTCAACAACGTCGATACCGCAATACCGAAGATCAAGGATATCGCCAACCCGTTAAAAATGGGGTCATCCAAGATAAAGAACGCGCCCACCATGGCAGCCACACCTGTCAAGGCAATGGGCTGAGCACGCACGGCTGCTGAACCCACAACCGCGTCAACAAACGCCAAGCCGCGGGCAGTTTCCAGCTCGATGAAGTCCACCAGCAATATCGAGTTGCGCACAATGATGCCCGCCAGTGCGATCATTCCAATCATGCTTGTCGCAGTGAACTGCGCGCCCAACAATGCGTGCCCGGGCATGACTCCAATGATGGTCAGCGGAATCGGCGCCATGATGATCAATGGCGTGACGTAACTTCTAAACTGGGCCACCACCAGCAAATAGATGAGGATGAGGCCAACCCCATATGCTGCCCCCATATCGCGGAATGTTTCATAGGTGATTTGCCATTCGCCATCCCACTTGATGCTGTATTGGCGATAAGGGTCTGAGGGTTGCGAAATCCAATACTCTCCCAGTTCACCCGCACCTTTGATGCTGGCCGACTGCAAGCCCTCGCGGATGGCTGCCAAGCCGTAGAGCGGCGAATCCAATTCGCCCGCCATGTCCCCCACCACATAGGTCACGGGCATCAAGTTCTTAGAGTACTTCGGATAGTCGATCACGCCCCAATCAACCGTCACCAGCTCTGACAGCGGCACCATGCTGCCATTGGCAGCCCGCATCGGCAGGCTCAGCACCTGGCTGAGTCCAACTTTTTCAGACGGTGGCAGCTCCAAGCGAACGGGCACAGCGCGCTTGGCCATGCCATCGCGCAGGTAGATCGCGTCTGTGCCGCTGAGGGCGGTGTAGACCGTTTGGGCGACCGTGGCCATGGGGATCCCGAGGGCTTCGGCTCTCGAGCGCTTCACGTGCAAGAACGCCCTGGGTGCTTGGTCTTTGAGCGAGGTGTCAACGCCGACGATGTCCGGGGTTTGTGAGAAGCGCTTGGCCAGCTCACGCGCCACGGCAACTCGCCCCGCTTCGTCCGGCCCGTAGACCTCGGCCACAATGGGCGACATCACGGGAGGGCCTGGTGGCACTTCCACGACTTTGAGTCGCGCGCGGTGCTTGCTGGCGATGGCCTCTAGCTCAGGGCGCAGCCTTTGGGCAATGGCGTGGGACTTTTCGCTTCTGGCACCCTTGTCGACCAGGCTCACTTGAAGGTCGCCGCTCTCGGACTCCGCGCGCAGGTAATACTGCCGCACCAAGCCGTTGAAAGTAATCGGGCTGGCGGTCCCCGCATACGCTTGAAGGTGGGTCACTTCAGGCTGCTGTGCCAAGTAAGCGCCCATTTCGCGAAGTGCGCTTGCCGTCGACTCTAGTGGCGTACCCGCAGGCATGTCCACCACCACCTGAAACTCACTCTTGTTGTCAAACGGCAGCATCTTCAAAACCACGGCTTGCACCCAAGTCAAGCCAACGGACAAGACCATCGCCACCACAATGCCACCGCCCAACAACCACCGCTTCGAGGGCGAGGCCAAGAACGGTCTCAGCAATCCGCCGAATGTTTTGCTCAAGGCGTTGGAGATCGCTGAAGGCGAGTGCGCATCCGCATGGCCGCCATGCTTGGTGAGCTTGAGTGCCAACCAGGGCGTGACAGTGAAAGCAATCGCCAAAGACAGGGCCATGCCCATAGACGAGTTGATCGGAATGGGGCTCATGTATGGCCCCATCAGACCCGTGACAAAGGCCATGGGCAGCAGCGCGGCAATCACGGTCAACGTAGCCAATATGGTTGGTCCGCCAACTTCGTCCACCGCCAACGGGATGATGTCAGCCAAAGGCGCGTCTGGGCTCAGTTGTCGATGGCGGTGAATGTTTTCCACCACGACAATGGCGTCGTCCACCAAGATGCCAATTGAAAAGATCAACGCAAACAGCGACACACGGTTGAGCGTGAAGCCCCACGCCCATGAG
>CBFIFT010000014.1:0-26069 GCA_965661935.1 Burkholderiaceae bacterium
CCCGAACTTTTGCAGTGCCCGGGTAGGTCAATGGCGAGCACGTTGTAGCCATGGTGCGCCAGGTAACGACTTTGCAATACCCAAACGCTGTGGTCGTTCAGAACACCATGAATGAAAACCACTGTCGGCTGGTTGGGGTCAAAGTCTTTGCCCCCCGTGTAAGCGTAAATTTCGGCGTGGGGTGTTTTGATCAACATGGTTTCAAGCTCCTGCCTTCTCAGCGGCACGCAAGGCGCGCTTGAGGTCGTCAATCAAGTCATCGGCATCTTCGAGACCGATAGACAAGCGAATGGTGCCTGGACCTATACCTGCGCCTGCCAAGTCTTGATCACTCATGCGGAAGTGGGTAGTTGAGGCGGGGTGAATCACCAAACTCTTGGCATCGCCGACATTGGCCAAATGGCTAAAAATTTTCAAAGCCTCGATGAAGGTTTGGCCTTGCTGACGGCTGCCTTTGATGTCAAAGCTGAAAATTGACCCAGCTCCTTTTGGCAGCAACCGCTGCGCCAAAGCGTGGCTGGCGTGTCCCGCGACCACGGGGTGAGAGACCTTTTCAACCATCGGGTGGCTGCACAAAAACTCGATGACCTTCTCGGCGTTCTTGACGTGTTGTGCCATGCGCAGCGAGAGCGTTTCAATGCCCTGCAAAATGAGCCAAGCAGAGTGCGGACTCAGGCAAGCGCCGAAGTCGCGCAAACCCTCTCGGCGCGCGCGAAGCAAAAAGGCGCCAATGGTTGACTCTTGGCTGAACACCATGTCGTGAAAGCCCTCATAGGCCGAACTCAGTTCTGGAAACTTGCCGCTGGCGTCCCAATCAAAGCTGCCCCCATCGGTGACGATGCCGCCTATCACTGTGCCATGCCCACTGAGAAACTTGGTGGCGCTGTGCATGACCAAATCCGCTCCGTGCTCAAGGGGTTTGAGCAAGCAGGGTGGCGTGAATGTCGCGTCCACCATCAAAGGCACACCAACCGCGTGCGCCATCTCTGAAACCGCCTCAATGTCCAGCACATTCATACCAGGGTTGCCGACGGTCTCGCCGAAAAACAGTTTGGTGTTGGGTCGCACGGCCGCTCGCCAAGCGTCTAGATCGTCTGGGTGGACAAAGGTGGTTTCGATACCAAACCTTGACAAGGTGTAGTGCAAAAGGTTGTGCGAGCCGCCATACAAGGCACTGCTGGCCACGATGTGTGAGCCCGCTCCCATCAACGTGGCGATGGCCAAGTGCAAGGCACCTTGCCCACTTGCCGTGGCAATCGAGCCGATGCCGCCTTCTAATGCCGCCATGCGCTGCTCTAACACCGCTGTGGTGGGGTTGGACAGGCGGCTGTAGACATGTCCACTGCGCTCTAGGTTGAAGAGTGCGGCAGCGTGGTCGCTCGAATCAAACACAAAAGAGGTCGTGAGGTGAATGGGTACAGCGCGCGCGCCAGTGGCGGGGTCGGGCACGGCGCCTGCGTGCAAACTCAAGGTGTCGAAACCGGGATCGGAGTAGCCGGGCATATAAATCGTGCTCCTGTCGTCGAATTGCTTGATGGCTTGTTTTATTGTGGGCTATATTCAAACACAACTCATCCACCGTGCATCGCGAAAGGGACAGCCATGAAAGTCAGCGATATTTTGAGAGTCAAAGGCGGCACGCTCTTTACGACGACATCAGACCAACCCCTGTTGAACGCGGCGCAAGCCATGAGCGAGCATGACATTGGCTCTTTGGTCGTCATGGATCATGGCGAGTTGGTTGGCATGTTGACGTTTCGTGAAGTGATTCAACAACTGGTCAAAAACGGCGGCGAGGTGGCGCAATCGACGGTTCGTGCTGCCATGGATGACCACCCCTTGACTTGCACTTTGAGCACTGAGCTAGACGAAGTGCGGCGCATGATGCTCGAGCGACACGCGCGCTACATGCCTGTCATGGATCAAGGTGATTTGCAAGGGGTGATCAGTTTTTACGACGTCGCCAAAAGCGTGGTGGACAGCCAAAACTTTGAAAACAAGATGCTCAAGGCCTACATACGAGACTGGCCCGAGGGCGAAGAGCCCAAAGACGCCGACTGAAATGCTTCCCTTGGCGAGCCGAGGCGATTTCGCCTTGGTGGCTGATGGCGAGTGACCCGTTGAAGGGTGCTATGTCAATAGCTGCCTCAAGTGGGCGATAATTCCGTACCATGAGCGGAAATACATTTGGACAATTGTTTGCAGTCACCAATTTTGGTGAATCCCATGGGCCTGCTATCGGTTGTGTGGTCGACGGTTGCCCACCGGGCTTGCCCCTTGCCGTTGAAGACATTCAGCCTGACTTGGACCGCCGCCGCCCCGGGACCTCAGCCTTTGTGACCCAGCGCCAAGAGGCCGATCAAGTCGAAATTTTGTCGGGCGTATACGAAGGCCTGACCACCGGAACACCCATTGCTTTGCTGATCCGCAACACCGATCAGCGCAGCAAAGACTACACAGATATCTTGCAAACCTTTCGGCCCGGACATGCGGACTACGCCTATTGGCACAAGTACGGTATCCGCGACCCAAGGGGTGGGGGGCGTTCCTCTGCGCGGTTGACGGCGCCCATGGTGGCCGCAGGCGCGATTGCCAAAAAGTGGCTGATGCGCCATCACCAAGTGCGTTTCATGGCGTGCATGACGCAACTGGGAGATATGCCAATCCCTTTTGAAAGTTGGGATTACGTCTCGCGCAATGCCTTGCATGCTCCGGTTGCCGATGCGAGTGAGTATGAGCATTATTTGGCTGCCTTGCGCAAGTCTGGTGACTCATGCGGCGCGCGCCTCAGGGTGGTCGCCAGTGGCGTCCCTGTCGGTTTGGGGCAGCCCTTGTTTGACAAACTCGATGCGGATATCGCCTACGCGATGATGGGTGTCAACGCGGTCAAGGGCGTTGAAATCGGCGCCGGCTTTGCCAGCGTGGCTCAAAAAGGCAGTGAGCACGGCGATGCGTTGCGCCCAGAGGGTTTCGCCTCTAACCAAGCGGGTGGCGTTTTGGGCGGCATCAGCACGGGTCAAGACATCGACGTGTCGGTGGCCATCAAGCCGACCAGTTCTATTTTGGTACCTCGCCCCTCCATCGATGTGGGCGGTCAAGCCACCGAAGTGGTGACCAAGGGGCGCCATGATCCTTGCGTTGGCATTCGTGCCGTGCCCATACTTGAGGCTATGCTGGCGTTGGTGGTCATGGAGCATGCCTTGGCACACCGCGCTCAGTGTGCAGACGTTCAGGTCACCACGCCTTCTATCGCGCAACGCTGATGAACACCTCTGGCGCTTGGCAGCGACTTCAAGGTTCTGCCATGCCCTACGCGGTGCTGAGTGCCAGCTATTTCGCGCACATTGGTTTTTTCAACCCATTTTTGCCGCTTTGGCTCGATCATTTGGGGTACAGCGTCGCGCTGGTGAGTCTGATGGTGAGCTTGCCCTCAGCCACGCGCTTGTATGCACCCTATTTGTGGGGCTGGATGAGCGATCGCTCAGGGCGCCCAGAGCGGCTGATGCAAGTGGCATCTTTCGGCGCCGCATTGATTTCTGTGCTGTTGTGGTTCAAATGGCCAGCGTGGGGCATGTTGGCCGTGTTGGTGATGCTGTTTTCGATGACGGGCGCCATGATGCCGCTGAGCGAGGGCTTGCTGGTCAAGCGCATGAGCACCAGTGGGCAATTTGACGCGCGCCGCTACGGGCGTGTGCGCCTGTGGGGAAGCATGGGCTTTTTGTTGATGGTGCTGTTGGCGGGCGTGGTCTTTGAGCGCCGAGGCCTTGATTCATTTGGGTATTGGTCAACAGCCTTGCTCACCGTCGTGATGCTGAGCACTTGGATGGTCCCTCAGCAACTCGGTGCCCGCCCAAGCCACAGCGCTGTGGTGGCTAAGTTCCGAATACCTGCTCGCTTGAAGTGGATGTACATGCAGCTGTTCTTTCATGTTTTGGCACATGCTGTGATGTATGTTTTTTACTCGCTTTATTTGGACTCTTTGGGCTACAGCAAGTCAGTCATTGGTGCGTTGTGGGCCACCAGTGTGGTGGCCGAGATCATCTGGTTTTACACGCAGTCATGGTGGATGAAAGAGGCTCACATCAGCCGTTGGCTGCTGGTGGTATCGGTGGCAGGTGTGGTGCGCTTTGGGGCGCTCAGCATCTGGGCTGAGACGCCTGCAGTGGTTTGGAGCACGCAAATCTTGCATGCGCTGACCTTTGCCGCCCACCACACCTTGTGCATGTCACTCATCACCCGCGAATGCGCGCCCGAGCTCAGAGGCAGAGCCCAAGCGCTTTACACCACCATCGGGTATGGATTGGCTGCTGTGCTTGCAGGCCTTGGTGGCAGCTTGGTGGTGCAGTGGTTTGGCTTGCAGTGGGTGTTCGGATTGGCGACGGCAGCCGCTTTGGTATCCGTTTGGATGGCATGGAAGGTGGCTGTGACCCCGTCGAGTCCAGCGACGATGCCACAGGCGGTGTGAGTTAAAACCGGCGAGGTGCCCCGCATGGCGCGCTATGATGTGAGCACAGGCACGAGAGAGAGTTCAAATGTCAATTGTTTATGTCTTCAACGGCCCCAACTTGAATCTGCTGGGAACGCGTGAGCCCCAGGTATACGGTAGTGAGACGCTCAGCGACGTCGAGCACCTGTGCGCACAGCGTTGCGAGGCCCTGGGTCACCAGCTTGACTTTAGGCAGAGCAACCATGAGGGTGAACTGGTGACTTGGCTGCATGAAGCCGGTCGCACCCAAGCCAGCCGCGAGTCAATTGGCGTGGTTTTAAATGCCGGGGCCTATACCCACACCAGCGTAGCCTTGCATGACGCCATTAAGGGCGCGGGCGTGCGCTTGATCGAATTGCACATCAGCAACGTGCATGCACGCGAGCCTTTCCGCCATCACTCTTACATCTCCCCCGTGGCCCACGGCGTCATCGCGGGTCTGGGTACGGCTGGCTATGCACTGGCAATTGACGGCTTGCATGCCGCCACTCGGAGCTAGTTGTCGATGCTGTCTTTTTCCTTCGCCTATGACCAGCGTGAAGACCGCATTTGTCTGCGCTTGGGTGACGGGGACGAAATGGTCTGGATCACCCGCCGCTTGGCGCGTTTTTTATTGACCCAAGCGGCTGAGCGGTTTGCCGAGTCAGCGGGCTCGGGCATCAGCGGTTATGCACAGGCCAAAGCACCTGTCGAGATGGAGCATGAGTTGGCCGTCACCGAGCCCGATCAAGGGCAAGAAGGCTCACCCGTGAGAATCACACCGGGTAAATTTGAGGACACCGAAAAAGCCAATGCAACTTTGTGTGAGCGCATCACCCTCACCAGCCACGCCCATGGGGTCGAGGTGAGATTGGTCACAGGCGATGCGGTGCGCACACTGGGTTTGTCGCGCGCTGGCTTTCACCGCTTGCTGCGTGCTTTGTGGTTGGTGGCCAACCGCGTGCGGTGGGATTTGCCTGAGGTGCCGCCATGGTTGCGCAAAAGCTATTTGCCTGCAGGCTTGCAGGGTGTGGTAGATCGGGCGCTTCATGCCGCAGAGCAAGACCCCGATGAGTCCGACACTGACCCATCGCCGCGAGACGACAACGGCTCCTCACCGGCTCCCAACTGACGCGGGCGAGCCCGGGGCTGTGTGATGCAGTGCTCGGGGTAACTGCTTCTCGCGCTTCGTTTGTCTTCTTCTGAGGCACATGGATGGTTCAACAACCCGCTTTATTTGTTTCACATGGCTCGCCAATGTGGGCCATTGCACCCGGCAAAGCTGGTCCTGCCTTGATGGGTTGGGCTACCCAGAGACCCAAGCCCCAAGCGATTCTGGTTGTATCACCGCACTGGATGACGGCCGGTGAAGTGCGTGCCATGAGCCACAGCAAGCCTGCAACTTGGCACGACTTTTCAGGTTTTCCGCCTGCTTTGTACGAGCTGAGCTACCCAGCCCCGGGGGCTCCTGAGCTGGCGCATGCCGTTTTGTCTGCTTTAGAGCCTGTGGTGACGCAAATGGGGTGGTGCATCCACTTGGACGCGCAGCGTCCACTGGACCATGGGGCTTGGGTTCCATTGCGTTACCTCTACCCCGAAGCCGACGTGCCGGTTTTTCAGGTTTCGCTGAACACCACCGCGAAGCCATCCGAATTGTTCGGTGTAGGGCGACAACTGCAGGCCCTCAGAGAGCAAGGGGTGATGATCTTGGCGACTGGCAGCATGACCCACAACTTGGTTGAGCGCAACCAAGCGGGTGCGGATTTGACTTATGTGCAAGCGTTCCCGTCTTGGGTGCGCACGAAGCTTGAAGCCGCAGACCAGGCGGCTGTGCTGGACTGGGCCGCGCAAGCACCTCATGCCACCCAGGCTCACCCCACAGATGAGCATTTTTTGCCGTTGTTCATCGCCATGGGCGCCGCGCACCCCCACGAGCACCCGCAGTGGATCACCGACGACGTGCAGTTTGATTTCTTGGCGATGGATGCCATCGCTTGGGGCGCTTAACGCTCCGATGTGGTCTCAATGGGTACGCAAGAGCAAAACAAGTTGCGATCGCCATATACGTTGTCGACCCTTGAGACAGGTGACCAATATTTGGCGTGCCTGAGTCCCGGTACAGGGTAGGCAGCGATTTCGCGGGTGTATGGGTGAGCCCACTCAGTTTGACTGACATGGCGCGCGGTATGGGGTGCATGCTTGAGGGGGTTGTCATCGCGGGGCCATTGACCAGATTCAACTTGCGCGATCTCTGCGCGGATGGCCAGCATGGCTTCGATGAAGCGCTCAATTTCGGTCAAGTCCTCGCTTTCGGTGGGCTCTACCATCAAGGTATTGGCCACGGGAAACGACAGCGTGGGCGCATGAAAGCCAAAGTCGATCAAGCGCTTGGCCACGTCTTCAGCCATGATGCCCGCGGATTCCTTCAGTGGCCGCAAGTCAAGGATGCACTCGTGGGCAACCCGCCCAGAGGCACTGGCATACAGCGTTGGGAAGGCATCCGCTAGCCGGTGGCTGATGTAGTTGGCGCTCAAAATGGCCACCTCAGAGGCTTCTGTGAGTCCTGCAGCGCCCATCATGCGGCAGTACATCCAGCTGATCGGCAAGACCGAGGCATTGCCCAGCGGCGTGGCACTGACTGGTCCGACGCCTCGGCCTGGTAAATAAGGTGCCAAGTCGGCCACCACACACACGGGTCCAACACCAGGTCCCCCACCGCCATGGGGGATGCAAAAGGTCTTGTGCAGGTTGAGGTGCGAGACATCGCCCCCGAACGCACCGGGAGCAGCCAGTCCCACCATGGCATTCATGTTGGCGCCATCGACATAGACGCGACCACCATGGCGGTGCACGCATTCACATACCTCTTCTATACCGGCCTCAAACACACCGTGTGTCGATGGGTAGGTGATCATGATGGCGGCCAGAGTCTCGGCGTGTTGCTGGCACTTGGCCTGCAAATCGGCCATGTCAATGTTGCCGCCGTCATCACAAGCCACCACCACCACTTGCATGCCCACCATTTGAGCACTTGCCGGGTTGGTGCCATGCGCAGAGGAGGGGATAAGGCAGACTTTGCGTTGGTGTTCGCCTTTGGCCGCGTGGTATGCAGCAATGGCGAGCAGACCCGCATACTCGCCCTGTGAACCCGCATTGGGTTGCAGGCTGACGGCCTCGTATCCAGTTGCCTGACACAACCATGCTTGCAGTTGCGCATCCAATTCGGCGTAGCCCAAGCGTTGATCGGCAGGGGCAAAGGGGTGGATGTGAGCAAACTCTGGCCAAGTCACTGGAATCATCTCTGAGGTGGCGTTGAGTTTCATGGTGCAACTACCCAGCGGAATCATGCTGCGGTCCAAAGCCAGATCTTTGTCGGATAGCCGCCGCAAGTACCTGAGCATTTGGGTCTCACTGTGGTGGCTATTGAAGACGGGATGGGTCAGGTAGGGCGTGCTTCTGGCAAAACCGTCGGGCACATTGGCTCTGGCAGACTCGATGATCTGCGCCATATCTGGCTCAATTGAACTGGGCCCGAAGGCTTGCCAAATCTGCACCAAGTCATCATGGACTGTGGTTTCGTCAATTGAGATGCTGATGTCTGTTTCGTGGCTGAGTCGAAAATTCATACCCATGCCGCAAGCCCTCGCCACAATGGCCTTGGCTTGGTCAGTCGCCATTCGGTAAGTCAGCGTGTCAAACGCGGTCTGGTTGAGGGGCTCGAATCCCATCGATTTCAGTCCTATAGCCAGCGCTTGGGTCAGGGTCGCCACGCGCAAAGCGATTCGCCGCAAGCCTGCGGGACCGTGGTAGACCGCGTACATGCTGGCCACGACGGCTGGCAAAACTTGCGCCGTGCAAATGTTAGACGTCGCCTTCTCTCGGCGAATGTGTTGTTCTCGTGTTTGGAGTGCCAAACGATAGGTGGGCGCGCCGTGAGCGTCGACACTGACGCCAACCAACCGGCCTGGCATCGAGCGCTTGTAGGCATCTTGCGTGGCCATGTAGGCTGCGTGCGGGCCGCCGTTGCCCATGGGCATACCCAAGCGCTGGGTCGACCCCACGACAATGTCTGCGCCCCATTCACCAGGCGGGCGCAACAACGTCAAGGCCAGCAAGTCGGCACAGACGATGAAAGCGGCTTGCGCTTCATGGATGCGGGCTGCATCCTGAGAATGATCCACCAGGTGACCCCACGTGCCTGGGTATTGCACCATGGCAGCGAAGTAATCTTTGGCTTGTACCTGTTCGTTCCAGTGCGCTGGGTCGCGCGCGACCACGATGTCAATATTCAGCGGCGCAGCGCGCGTTTGCAGCACAGCCACGGTTTGGGGGTGACAGTCATGGGCCACCAGCAGGGTGTTGCTTTTGGATTGAACGCAGCGCTTGGCCAGGGTCATGGCCTCTGCTGCCGCGGTTGCCTCATCCAAAAGTGAAGCATTGGCGATGGGCATGCCTGTGAGGTCTGTGACCAGGGTTTGAAAGTTGATCAACGCCTCCATTCGACCCTGAGAAATCTCAGCTTGGTAGGGCGTGTATGCCGTGTACCAAGCCGGGTTTTCAATGACGTTACGCAAAATGACGCCAGGTGTGTGGGTGTTGTAGTAGCCCTGACCGATGAAGCTTTTCAGCACTCGGTTTTTGCGTGCAATGACTTTGAGTTCTTGCAATGCTGTTGCCTCGGACACCGCAGCAGGCAATTCCATCGGGGTACGGCGGCGAATGCCCTCGGGCACAACCTGGTCGATTAACGCTTGGCGACTGGTCAACCCAAGCGACTCGAGCATGTGCTTTTGTTCGGCTTCGCTGGGGCCAATGTGCCGGGCCACGAATTCGGTGTTGTCTTCCAAGTCGTTCAGAGAGGGCGTGTGTTGCATGGCGATCAAACGGGTACGGTGAAGGGCTGCCCTCGCGCGGCGTGGGGTGCCCAGGCAATCAATGGCAAAGTCGCGATCTAAGGGCGTTTATGGCGCAAATTGCTGATATGCGGCCTCATCCATCAGCGCGTCAAGCTGCTCGGGTGCAGCCAATTTCACTTTGAAAAACCAGCCCGCACCCATGGGGTCGCTGTTGGCCAGCGAGGGGTCATCGACCAAGGCCTGATTGACCTCAATGATCTCTCCGTCGACAGGCATGTAGATGTCGGCCGCGGCTTTGACCGACTCGACCACGCCAGCCACTGACTTCTGAGTCAGGCTTGCCCCCACGTTGGGTAACTCGACAAACACGACATCGCCGAGCGCGTCTTGGGCGTGCTGTGTGATGCCGACGGTGGCCGTGTCGCCGTGCGATACAACCCACTCGTGATCTTCTGTGAACTTGGTCATTGCTGTCTCCTGGTTAAAAATAAAACATCAGCCCCGCACGTAGCGGTGCGGTACAAAGGGCCCTTTGACGACGGTCATTGGGACGGCGTTTCCTCTGACGATGGCGTGCAGAGTCGCGCCCAGCTGGGCGTGCTCGGCAGCCACGTAGCCCATGGCAATGGGTGAGCCCAAGGTGGGGCTGAGCAAGCCTGATGTGACCTCGCCAATGCCTTGCCCATCGGTGGTCTCAAGCGCCGTGTGCTCGCGCACGGGCGTGCGCACTTGGGCTTGTAGGCACACGCGCTTTTTGTGTACGGGTGCGACGCCACGCAACTGGTCCAGCACCAGGCCTGCGCCAGGAAAGCCGCCAGCTCGCTCGCCGCCCAAGCGCCTGACTTGGGGAATGGCCCATTGCAGGTTCGCTTCAATGGGTGTGGTGTTGATGTCGAGATCATTGCCGTAGAGGCACAACCCGGCCTCTAAGCGCAATGAGTTGCGCGCGCCCAAGCCAATGGCTTGTACCTCGGGGTGATCCAGCAGCGCTTGTGCCAAGGCCGTGGCCTGCTCAGCCGGCACGCTGATCTCAAAACCATCTTCACCCGTGTAGCCACTGCGGGTGAGGTAGCAGTCGATACCGGCTAGATTGGCGGCCGCCCCTTTGAGAAAAACCAGCTGGGTGACAGAAGGGTCCATGCGTGCGAGAACCTTCGCCGCAGCAGGCCCTTGCAATGCCAACAGCGCCTGATCTGGCATGGGTATAACTTCACAGAGGTGTCCAATTCGCTCGGTGATGAATGCAATGTCTTTGGCCTTGCACGCGCCATTGACGACCAACAAGTGATCACTCACGCGATTGACGCACATCAAGTCATCGATCACGCCAGCCTCGTCGTTGAGCAAGAGCCCGTAGCGCTGCTGGTGGGGGCTCAGGCCCAGGACATCAATCGGTAGCAAGGACTCCAGGGCGCTGGCTGCCATGGGGCCTCGGACGGTGATTTGGCCCATGTGTGAGATATCAAATAGCCCTGCACTCTGGCGCGTGTGCAGGTGCTCGGCCATCAGCCCCATGGGGTATTGCACGGGCATGCGATAGCCGGCAAATGGCACCATTCGAGCGCCCAAATGCTGGTGCAAATCAAAAAGAGGGGTGGTCAAGAGGTCGTCGTCAAAGGGATCGCTCATGGCAGGGCTCCGGTGTGAAAACACGTTGTGGGGGAACCCTGTTGTCCGCTTTACCTGAGAGATTCAGCCCGCGCGATCACAGGCCTTGCCCCTTCGGTGGGCGCCCTAGCTGAGCGCCTCTCTCCAACAGAATGTGCGGCCTAAGCCGCCTTGTCAGTCCTGGGTGCCTGAGCGTTCAGCCTTCGGCGGGTCAATGACCTCTCTCCTGACGTCGCAAAGTATAGCCTGAGATGCATCGGGGTTTATCCGAAAAACCCCGTGCTTCTCAGTCTACTTCGTGCGGTACTTACATACCCGCGTAGTTGGGCCCACCGCCACCCTCGGGTGTGACCCAAACGATGTTTTGCGAAGGGTCTTTGATGTCGCAGGTTTTGCAGTGAACACAATTTTGGGCGTTGATTTGTAGCCTGTGGTCGCCGCCTTCAGCCTCAACGTATTCGTACACTCCAGCCGGACAAAAGCGAGCCTCTGGGCCAGCAAAACGCTTCCAGTTGACCTTGACGGGGATGCTGTCGTCCTTCAGGGTCAGGTGCGCCGGCTGGTTCTCCTCGTGGTTGGTATTGCTGATGAACACGCTAGAGAGGCGGTCGAATGTGAGCACGCCATCGGGCTTGGGGTAGTCGATGACAGGCGCTTCATCGGCGGGCAAAAGTGTGACGTGATCGGGGCGCTCTCGGTGCAAAGTCCAAGGAGCGACTTGGATACCAATCTTGGGTAAGAACCAGCGCTCGATGCCCGTCATCAATGCACCGATGGCGTTGCCTTTTTTGAACCATTGCTTGAAGTTCTTGGCGGCATCCAGCTCTTTTTTGAGCCAACTCGCATTGAAGTTGGACTCGTAGCTGAGCAACTCGTCGTGGCTTTGCCCCTTAGCCAAGCTTTCAACGATGCTTTCGGCGCACAGCATGCCCGTCTTGATGGCTGCGTGACTGCCTTTGATGCGGCTGGCATTGAGAAAGCCCGCATCGCAACCCACCAAAGCGCCTCCGGCAAAAATGAACCGGGGCAATGACAAGATGCCGCCAGCCGTGATGGCGCGTGCGCCATAGCCCAGCCGCTTTCCACCCTCTAAGACCGAGCGAATTGCAGGGTGAGTTTTCCAGCGTTGCATTTCTTCAAACGGTGACAGCCATGGGTTTTTGTAGTCCAAACCGACGACAAAACCGAGGGTGACTTTGTTGCCCTCTAGGTGGTACAGAAAGCCACCGCCGTAGGTGTCATTGTTCATGGGCCAGCCTGCTGTATGGACCACGCGACCGGGTAGGGCCTTGCTTGGGTCAATCTCCCAAAGCTCTTTGATGCCAATGGCGTAACTCTGGGGATCTTTGCCTTGATCCAGTCGCAACCTAGCGATCAATTGCTTGCCCAAGTGGCCGCGCGAGCCCTCGGCAAACACCGTGTATTTGCCCAACAATGCCATGCCCAATTGAAACTCGGCCGTGGGCTCGCCGTCCTTGCCAACACCCATGTTGCCAGTGGCCACACCAATGACAGCATCTTCGTCGCTGAACAGAACCTCGGCGGCGGCAAAGCCTGGAAAAATCTCAACACCCAAGGCTTCAGCCTGTTCGCCCAACCACTTGGTGATAGCCCCAAGAGACACCACGTAACAACCGTCGTTGTGGAAATTGTCGGGCACCAAGGCGTCTGGGGTTCGCTTTGATGACGTCTCGCTCAAAAACAGCACGTCATCGCCAGTGACAGGTTGATTCAGCGGCGCACCGCGTTCTTTCCAGTCTGGAAACAATTCGGTGATGGCAATGGGGTCCATGACAGCGCCAGAGAGGATGTGAGCGCCAGGCTCAGAGCCTTTTTCAAGGACGACGACTGAGGCGTCGGCATCGAGTTGCTTGATGCGAATGGCTGTGGCCAAGCCAGCAGGGCCAGCCCCCACGACCACCACGTCGTATTCCATCGACTCTCGCGGACCGTACTGTTCTAACAATGCTTGTGGTGTCATGGTTGCTGCCTCTCTTCGTGCGAATACACGTGCGGTTGTGTATGGAGTTGATCAAGAATCGAGGTAGATTTTAGTCATGCTTGTTTACCCATGATCTTCGAGGGTGACAGGCGGGCGACTGCGCCCACGGCACACTGCGGTCTAGTCAACACAATTTTGTTCAAGTGAAAGCGGAAAGGGCTGATTCATGCGCTTGGAATTGCCAGCTGAAAAGAAGTGGGTCTTTGACATCGAGGTTCCCATTCGGTGGGGCGACATGGACATGATGGGTCATGTCAACAACACTTTGTACTTTCGGTATCTCGAAATCGCGCGGCTGGAGTGGATGTACGGGCTGGGCGTGAAGTCGACCCCCATAGGTGAGGGGCCAGTGATCGCCAATGCGTTTTGTAATTTCATTCGCCAAGTCAGCTACCCAGGCAACTTGCTGGTGCGCACCTACGTGACGCCTCCCGGGCGCAGCTCTTTTGAGGCGTGGCACGAAATGATGCGCACCGACCAACCCGACATCATTTGCGCCACGGGTGGTGCGACTGTCGTGTGGGCCGATATGCAAGCCGAAAAATCAGTGCCTTTGCCACAGTTCATGAGGGACGTTTTGAGCGCTTGAACCCGCTCGCAAAGCCGCCGCGCAGCACAAGCACGGGCGGGTTTATGAGCGGCGCTTTTGGCCGCAAGCGGCCCAACTCGCCCTGAATCTATGTTTTCCGGGGCCGTTGGCGACACCCACCGAGCCTACCGAGTGAATGGCTAAGTTCGCCAAACGGGGCGCTGCGCCAAAAAACCGATTGAGGCCTTTGGCGCGACCCCTTCAGCATCAGGTGCGGGGTTGGCGACCCATCATGTAGAACTCTGGGTTGGGCATCATGTCGCTGAAGCTGGCCACCCTGTTGGAGAGGCCGAAGAATGCGGTGATGCAAGCAATGTCCCAAATGTCTTCGTCGTCAAAGCCGTGGGCATGCAACAGGGTGAAGTCCTCGTCGCCGACTTCGTGCGAACGCTCGCAAACTTTCATCGCGAAATCGAGCATGGCCCGTTGCCGAGGACTGATGTCTGCTTTTCGGTGGTTGACGGCAACTTGGTCCGCAACCAAGGGTTTCTTCTCGTAGATGCGCAGCAAGGCGCCATGGGCGACAACGCAATACAGGCACTTGTTGGCCGCACTGGTCGCAGTCACAATCATTTCGCGATCGCCTTTGCTGAGATTTGATCCCTCGCGCAGCATGAGCGCGTCGTGGTATGCAAAAAAGGCGCGCCACTCGGCAGGGCGCCGTGCCAGCATCAGAAACACATTGGGGATAAAGCCAGCTTTGCTTTGGACTTCAAGAATCTGGCTCTTGATGTCTTCTGGAAGGGTGTTGATGTCGGGCAATGGAAAGCGAGCCGCCATGTGTTACTCCTGTGGGTCTAGGGTGAGAACAGATTCAAAGCGGACACTGTAACCAATTGTGGATTGAATTATGTCTTGTTGGCGCCAGGTCCAACGGGCTGCCACTGATTTTGGTTTTTGGCAAGCCATGCCAGCGCGAGTTCGGCTGCATCGTCATTTTCGGGGTGGAAGTCGGGACGCATGTAGGCTTTGAATTCTGTCCAGTTGGAGCTGATGATGCCGTACTTGCCAAACAAAAAGCTGGCCGCGCTGCGCAGTGTTTGAAACTTAAAGAGTTGCTTGTCAGCCCGCAAAATGGACACCACTTGCTTGGTCATTTGCCAACTGTAGCTGCGCATCAACTTGACGAAAAAGCTGCGACGCATCTCTAGGGTGCCCCCTAAGGTGTAGTACAGGTCAAATGCGACACTGCGGTGTTCGACTTCTTCGGCCGCGTGCCACCGCCACATCGTCCTGTGTGGCTCGTCAGCCTGAGCCAGCCAATCTGCTTCGGTGTCAATGTTGAGAATGGTGCTGCGACTCAAGACCGACGTCATGTGTTCGTAGCCTGCCACCATCGCAAGCAGGCTGAGTTGGGTGGTGCCATGGCGCTCAGCTCGCTCCCGCTCTTCGTTGATGTCTGCTCGCACCCAACCCTCAATGTGGTTGGTGTAGCCCAAATCGGCTAGCGCTGTGTTGTATTGGTTGTGGATGTGGCGATGGGTGGATTCTTGCGCGATGAAACCTTTGATGCTCTCGCGCAACGCGTCAGCTGAGGGCCCATTGGGCAGTGCCGGCACGGCATCTTTGACGGTTTGGATAAAAAACTCTTCGCCGACGGGGAACGACATGGAGAACGCGTTCATGACTGCACTGGTCAGGGCGTCGCCATTGTTCCAAGCTCGCTTGCATGGTTCGTTGAAATCAATCAACAGGCGCCGTGCTGAAAGTTTGGGGGAAAACGATATCCGATAGCTCATAAAAAGTCCTTCACTGAAAAGTCCTTTGATGACAAATTATTTCAAAAATGAGTATTTAAGTATCAATAAGTCAACTGCAGGATATTAAGGGTGAAGTGCCAAGCGAACGAGGTTTTTCTGCGTCTGATGGCGCGCAGGCGACGGATATTGAGTATTTTTCACGGAAGATGCTGGCTCAATCTATTCGAGGAGGCAAACGTGAGCAAATTTTCAAAAAGCCAGACCGCACGCGATGCTCAACATGACGCGGGGTTAAGCACGCGCCGGCAGGTATTGGGGGACGCTTATGTCCAAGGCGCGCTCGATAAGGTGACGCCATTTACGGCAGAGTTGCAAGAGTTTGTCAGCCGCAATGCTTGGGGAACGGTGTGGCAGCGCGACGGACTGAGCCTGCGCGACCGCAGCCTGATCACGGTCTCTATGGCGGCTGCGCTTGGCCGATCAACCGAACTCAAAGTGCACGTCCGTGGTGCGCTCAACAATGGTGTGACCCCTGATGAGCTCAAGGAAGTGCTGTTGCACATGTCGGTTTATTGCGGGTTTCCTCTGACGTTGGAGGCTTTTCGCGCAGCGGCCGAGGTCATCGACGCGCAAGACTGAGCTGCGCGTTTGTTTTGGCCGCGGCGACGTTCAGCGGCCCGCGAGTTTGCCGATCAGCTCTGTGGTGCTGTGGCAGCTGTATTTGCGCAGCAAATGGCTGCGGTGGATTTCGACGGTGCGGTGGCTGATGCCCAGCTCTTTGCCAATGGATTTCGCAGTCATCCCTTTGCACAGCAGCGCCGCAACCTCGCGCTCGCGAGGGCTCAATGGGCTGCTCACCGGGCGCGTTGCACTCAAGTCTTCAAAGCTCCAGATCCCAGCTTGATGAGGGTCCTCGGGGTAGAGCGAACGGCCGCTCACGTGGCACCAGAACACGGCATCTTTGTCCGGTCCATGCACGCGCTTCATCAGCCGGTCATCGGCGTAATGGCCCTTGGCGTTGAGGATTGGGGCGATGCGTTCGCCGGTGCGCTCAAATTCATCGACGCTGGGGTACAAAATTTGGAACGATTGGCCGATCAACTCTTCGCGGCTCGCTCCAAAAATGTCGCACAGCGCTTGGTTGCAATCCACCATCATCCGCCGGTGCGAAAGCACCAACCCAATAGGCGCTAGGTTGAATGCTTGGCGGTAGTCCACTGACGAGGGTGCCGGGGGCAGGCTGGGGTTTGTCATTAGGTCATCCTACTTAGCGTAATACGTAGTATCGTACAGCTTGGCAAGTTGGCCAACAGATAGGAGCAACGAATGGACAAAATCTACGAGAGCGCTGCCCAAGCGCTAGACGGTGTGGTCGCAGATGGACAGCTGATGGCCGTCGGTGGTTTCGGCTTGTGCGGCATACCTGAGGCCCTGATAGATGCCTTGGTCACCTCAAAAGTCAAAGACCTGACGGTGATTTCGAACAACGCGGGTGTGGATGGCTTTGGGTTGGGCAAACTGCTTGAGACGCGCCAGATTCGCAAGATGATCGCCAGTTACGTCGGCGAGAACAAAGAGTTCGAGCGCCAGTATCTGGCTGGTGAGCTCGAGCTGGAGTTCACTCCTCAGGGAACATTGGCCGAAAAACTGCGCGCGGGCGGTGCTGGCATACCGGCTTTTTTCACCAAGACAGGGGTTGGCACGCTTGTCGCCGAAGGCAAGGAGTTGCGAGATTTCGATGGCGAAACCTATGTGATGGAGCGGGCCTTGTTCCCCGATGTGGCTTTGGTCAAGGCCGAGGTTGCTGATCGCTCAGGTAACTTGCGATTCAATTTGACGGCTCGCAACTTCAACCCTGCAGCGGCCACGGCGGGACGTGTGTGCATCGTTGAGGTTGAAAAAATTGTTGAGGTGGGCGAGTTGGCGCCCGATGACATTCACTTGCCAGGCATTTATGTCAACCGCATCGTGCTCAATTCGAAGCCTGAAAAGCGCATCGAAAAACGCACCACCCGCGAACAATAACCAAGGAGGTCACCATGGCTTGGACACAAGACGAAATGGCTGCCCGTGCAGCTCGAGAATTGCAAGACGGTTTTTACGTCAACCTAGGGATTGGTATCCCAACGCTGGTTGCCAACCACGTGCCTGACGACATCGAGGTGTGGCTGCAAAGCGAAAACGGCATGTTGGGTATCGGCCCTTTCCCCACCGAGGCTGAGGTTGACCCTGACCTCATCAATGCCGGTAAGCAGACCGTCACCACCATCAAAGGCAGTTCGATTTTTGGGAGCGACCAGTCCTTTGCGATGTTTCGTGGCGGCAAGATCAACTTGTCGATTTTGGGTGCCATGCAAGTCAGCGGCAGCGGCGATTTGGCCAACTGGATGATTCCCGGCAAGATGGTCAAAGGCATGGGTGGCGCCATGGATTTGGTCGCTGGTGTGCGCCGCGTGATTGTGCTGATGGAGCACACCGCCAAGAAAAAAGACGGCAGCGAGGACATGAAGATCCTGCCTGAATGCACCTTGCCTTTGACCGGTGTCGGCGTGGTTAATCGCATCATCACCAATTTGGCCGTCATGGATGTCACGCCAGAGGGCTTGCGTTTGGTTGAATTGGCAGACGGTGTCACGCGCGAAGAGGTTCAATCTAAAACGGGTGTCCCGTTGCTTTAAAATGGCAGGCAGTGGACAAAGCGATTTGTCCCGTGCGACCAAAAAGCGCCTTGAGTTTTTCGCAGTCAAGGCGCTTTTTTGATGACAGATAGTTGTTTTTACAAACAGTTAGACCCATAAAGGTAAGATATGCAAGCTACATTGACGCAACAACTTTGGCCCGCTAAACCTCAAGTCCAGTGGCTGCGTGCCTTGGTATTGATGGGCGTGGGTAGCGCCTTGCTGACCGCTTCGGCCAAGTTGTCGGTTCCTTTTTATCCGGTTCCGTTTACCTTTCAGACCTTGATGGTGTTGTTGCTGGGTATGGCTTACGGTTGGCGCCTCGGGCTGGCCACAGTCGCGCTTTACTTGGCGCAAGGTGCCATGGGCTTGCCGGTGTTCAGCGGTTCGCCAGAGAAAGGTTTGGGTCTTGCCTACCTCATGGGTGGCACGGGTGGCTACCTCATGGGCTTCTTGCCAGCGGTCGCCATTGCGGGCTGGCTGGGTGAGCGTGGCTGGGACCGCTCTAGCTTCAAAGTGGCTGTGGCCATGTTGGCAGGTAACCTGGCCATTTACGTGCCCGGGTTGATGTGGTTGGGCGCATTGTTGGGTTGGGATCAGCCCATTTTGGCTTGGGGCCTGTTGCCGTTTATCCTCAGCGACGTCCTCAAGATTGGGCTGGCTGTGGTGGCATTGCCTGCCGCGCGTCGCCTTGTTGATCGCCGCGTGTGATGCTTGCATCAACAAAAAAAGGGGCGTTAGCCCCTTTTTTTATGCCTTGCGTCGCAGACGGCGTTTGCGCCTGACACGCCAAATCCAAATCCAAGTCGATAGCGCGTAAATCAGCAACCCAAAGCCGACCGCAAAAGTCGCCAGTCCAATGATCAACGGCTTGCCCAAACTTTTGATGCGTTGCCATGTTGAATCGACACTTGCTGTATGGTGTGCCGGCTCTTCGAAATGGTCCAGTGGGGGCGGCTCTGGCGGGTCATCTGTACCGACGACCCAATGTCCAAACTGGTAGGCCGCGTAATAGACGGGCGCAAAGGTGACGGGGTTGGTGACCAGGGTGCTGGCAATTGCTGCGGGTACATTTGCCCGAAGCATCACGGCAGCACCGGCAGACAGCGGTATTTGTCCGACCGGAATCAAAAAACCAAAGAACACACCCAGCGCCAATCCCGTGGCGACACCCCGGCGGCTCCAGCGCCAAAGCCCTGTATGAAACAGGCGTGGCCCCAACCATCGCAGCCATCGGTTGGAGCGCAGCGTTTCTTGAGTGGGGATGTGGCGTTTGAGAAAGGGTGGCATCGCCCGCGATGTTACATCGTGGCGAGAGGTGACCTGCGGTCATCGGGGTATTTTCAAAATAAACTACACAATACTGCTATGCCTAAAACCACTTCACCCCACACCATGAGCTTGCAAGACTGTCTGTTTGAGCAAGGTTTTGGCACGCGGCGCGTTTGTGCCGGTTTGGTTCAACAAGGCCACGTCGTGATCGATGGTCTGCTTCAAACCAACCCCATGCATCCAGTGGTTGGGCAGGGTCTTGCGCTAAAGGTTCTGGGCGAGCCTTGGGTGTGTCACTTTCCGGCTTATGTGGTACTCAACAAGCCAGCGGGATATGAAGTCTCACAAAAACCCAAGCATCACCCGAGCGTGTACAGCCTGTTGCCGGCCCCGTTGCGCATGCGGCCCTCCAAGGGGCAACAAGGCGTGCAAGCCGTGGGCAGATTAGACGAGGACACCACGGGTTTGTTGTTGTTCTCCGATGATGGTCAGTTCATTCATCAAATGAGCTCGCCCAAACACCACCAGCCCAAGGTTTACGAAGTGTTCACCGTTCACCCGGTCTGCGACGCACAGATTGAGCGCCTGCTCGAGGGCGTGGTCTTGGACGATGATCCGCAGCCAGTTCGCGCGCAGGCTGCCACGCGGGTAGATGATCGACACCTTCAAATGACACTCACGCAAGGCAAGTACCACCAAGTCAAGCGCATGTTGGCCGCTGTGAGCAATCGGGTCGAGCGGCTCCATCGATCGAGCTTGGGTAGTCTGGCGTTGGCCGACTTGCCGCCGGGTGAGTGGCGCTGGCTAACGGATGAAGAGGTCAGTGCATTGAGGCAAAAGCGCTGAAAGCATGCCTTCGATTCGCCGGATCGCGCACTTGGATATGGACGCATTTTTTGCGTCTGTCGAACTGCTTCGGTTTCCGCAGTTGAGGCATGTGCCCGTCATCATTGGGGGCTTCAGGGGTGATTTTTCTTTTGCGCACATGAGTGACGCCGAATGCTCGAAGCTACCGCTTTCGGCCTTTCGGCGCATCACAGATTACGAGGGGCGAGGCGTCATCACCACCGCCAATTACGCAGCGCGCCAATTCGGTGTGGGCTCTGCCATGCCGATGATGAAAGCCGCTAAGTTGTGCCCACAGGCGATTTTGCTCACCACCGAGCGCGAGCGAATTTTGGACTTCTCTCGGCGATTCAAATCCATCGTGACCGACATCGCACCAGCCATGGAGAACCGAGGCATTGACGAGGTATTTATCGACCTGACAGACGTGCCTGGCGGTCAACGTGAAGGCGGCCGGTCGGTGGCAAGGTTGTTGCAAAGAGAAATCTTGGCCGAGACAGGGCTCACCTGCTCAATTGGCATTGCTCCCAATAAGCTTTTGGCCAAGTTGGCCAGCGAAATGGACAAGCCCAACGGTATCACTGTGCTGTACGAGCGCGATGTGCCTGAACGTGTGTGGCCACTGCCGTGCCGAAAGCTCAACGGCATTGGCCCCAAGGCAGATCAGCGATTGAGTGCCATGGGGCTGTCCACATTGGGGGATATCGCTCAAAGCGATGTGCTCAATTTGCAGGCTCAATTGGGGCGCAAATTCGGTCAATGGGTCTTCGATGCTGCCAACGGTCGCGATGACCGACCCATTGTGGTGTCATCAGAGCCGGTGTCGATGAGCCGCGAAACCACATTTGAGCGCGACTTGCTGGTCCACCGAGACCGTGAGGAGCTGGGTCGCGTGTTTGATCGGTTGTGCGAGCAAGTAGCTGCGGATTTGCAGCGCAAGGGTTATGTGGCCAAAACGGTGGGCGTCAAGGTGCGTGACCACCGGTTTCGCACGGTCACGCGTGATGTCACAACGGGTGACAGGGTCCAATCGCCCAAGCAAATCAGACAAGCGGCCAACCTGGCGTTGAAGCGGGTCCCATTGGATCGCCCCATTCGCTTGCTGGGTGTCAAAGTGTCAGGCTTGACGGGGGAGGCCCAGTGGAAGGCACTCGTGAGCCAGGCGCCCGAGCAAGAGACCCTGTTTGGCGGTGACTGATCGCCTGAATCGCTCGGGCCCGGCCCCTAGCCGATGAAGCTCAGCCGGCCACAGATTGCCCGGCTGGTGGTTCACGGTGTATACATCAATTGCAAAAATTAGCCTGTTATGGATTAATATTGTCGCAATGTCTAAAAGATGTATACAGCCATGGGATGCGCGCTCTGAAAGGAGTGGTGGCCGCAGTGGGCGATTGAAGCAAGGTTCAAGAGCATGAGCCCGAACGCGGTCACCGACTTTTCTGCCCAGGCACATGCCCAAACCAAGGCGCTGTTGACCCTGCGCGAGTGGATTGTTTCAGGCCAGTTGGCTGGGGGTGAGCGCATCTCAGAGATGCGTTTGGTCGAGCGTTTGGGGGTATCTCGCACACCCGTGCGTGCGGCGCTGCAGCGCTTAGAGCAAGAGGGGCTTTTAGAGGCTTTGGTCCACGGGGGGTACGTGGTGCGGGCATTCACGTTGCAAGATATGGCAGACGCCATCGAATTGCGCGGCTTGCTCGAAGGCTTGGGCGTGCGCTGGGCCGCCGAACGCGGCGTGAGTGAGGCCATGCTGCATGAGGCGAAGGCGACGCTTGGTTCGCTGGATGAGTTGTTTGAGCGGACATCACAAGACTTCGACCTCACGGCGTATGGCCAGTGGAACGCAGATTTTCACAAGCAACTGATGACCATGGCCGGCAGCCCGGTTTTGCTGCGGGAATACCAGCGCGCACAGGCCTTGCCTTTTGCTTCCCCCTCGGCTCTGGTGCTGGGCGAGGCGGGTGCGGATCACCAGCGATCTCGCTTTGTGGTGGCGCAAGCCCAGCACTGGCAGGTGTTGGATGCCATTGAGCGGCGCCAAGGCGCGCGAGCCGAAGCCCTGATGCGAGAGCACGCCATGATTGCGCAGCACAACTTGACCGACTCGGCCCCTGTGGGCGAGTCCGTCGCTTTAAGCCATGTTGCCGGCGCCCCAGCGCGGCGCATTTTTCATTCATCAATGTGAGGAAAACCATGTTTATCAAGAACACTTGGTACGTTGCCTGTGCGGCAGAAGACATCGAAGGCAAGCCCCTTGGCCGAAAAATCTGTGGCATCCCGATGGTTTTCTTTCGCAATGAAGCGGATGAGCCGGCGGCCCTGGACGACTTTTGTCCGCACCGTGGTGCGCCGCTGTCGCTTGGCAAATGCAAAGACGGTCGGCTCGTTTGTGGCTACCACGGCTTAGAAATGGGGTGTGAGGGAAAAACGATAGCCATGCCCGGTCAGCGCGTGGGTGGCTTTCCCCCGGTGCGGGCCTATCCTTGTGTGGAGTACGGTGGGTTTATTTGGGTTTGGCCGGGGGATGCCTCCGCCAATCGCGACGCTTTGCCGCATTTGGAGTGGGTGGATAACCCAGCGTGGGCCTATGGCGGCGGCCTGTATCACATCCACGCGGGCTACGAGTTGATGGTCGATAACTTGATGGACTTGACGCACGAAACCTACGTCCACAGCACCAGCATTGGCCAACCTGAAATCGATGAGACGCCCTGCAAAACCCGCGTTGATGGAGACACCGTATACACCGAGCGCTTCATGAGTGGCATTCAAGCGCCACCGTTTTGGCAAGCGGCCATGCGCGCTCAGGGCCTTGATGACTCGGCCAAGGTCGACCGCTGGCAAGTGTGTCGTTTCACGCCACCCAGCCACATCCTGATTGAAGTGGGCGTGGCGCTTGAGGGACAGGGTGGCATTCACGCGCCCGATGATTGCAAGGCGTACAGCGTCGTGGTGGATTTTTTGACGCCCGAAACCGAGACTTCGATGTGGTACTTTTGGGGCATGGCGAGAAAGTTCAAGCCCAACGATGACGAGCTGACGCAAGCCATTCGCGAAGGGCAGGGCAAGATCTTTTCTGAAGATTTGGAGGTGCTAGAGCGCCAGCAGGCCAATTTATTGGCTTTCCCTGATCGGAAACTTTTGATGTTAAACATTGACGGCGGTGGGGTTCAGTCGCGCAAGGTCATTGCGCGCCACTTGGCCGCAGAATCCAAGGAGCATGCATGAGCGATATGAAGGTCACCGTCAGCAGTTGCTGGACAGAAGCAGAGGGTGTGCGGGCGATTGAGTTGGTGGCGCCAGACGGGGGCAACCTCCCCAGTTTCGAGGCAGGTGCTCACATTGATGTACACCTTCCTGGCGTGGGTGTTCGTTCTTACTCTCTGTGCGCCAGTCCGGACGACCTCAGCCGTTATGAGCTTGGCGTGCTCAAAGAGCCTTCGTCTCGCGGCGGTTCGTTAGCGATGCACGCGCTACAAGCAGGTGACGAGCTAGAGATCGACTTTCCCAGCAACCATTTTCCGATGGCGCCTGCCGGCGCGTCACACGTATTCTTTGCTGGGGGCATAGGCGTCACGCCATTTGTCGCGATGGCGATGCAGGCCCAGGCGCGCGGGGATCGCTGCCGAATGCACTACGCCGTGCGCTCAAGGGCCAAAGCTGCCTACTTAGGGCGCGTGCAGGCGCTGTTGGGTGAGCGATTGTCTTTGCACGTGGATGATGAGGCTCAAGGCGTGTTTGACGTGACCGCTGCCTTGGACGGCTTGGGTGCGGATGAGCACATTTATGTCTGCGGCCCGCAAGCTTTCATGGAGGCAATCTTGGGCGCAGCGCGCGGGCGTGGCATCGCAGAGGATCGACTGCATTGGGAGTATTTCAATCTGGAAGTACCCCTGGCCCAAGATGGTGACGCCCCTTTTGAGCTGCACCTCAGCGTGAGCGGTTTAACCCTGCAAGTACCGGTCGATCAAACCATCGTGCAAGTCTGCGCAGAGGCGGGCGTCGACGTGCTCGTGTCGTGCGAGCAAGGTGTTTGTGGCACTTGTATTAGTTCAGTAATTGAAGGAACTCCGGACCACCGAGACGCTTATTTGACGCCCCAAGAGCGAGCAGATGGCAAGCTAATTTTGCCTTGCTGTTCAAGGTCTAAGACCCCCAAGCTGGTGTTAGAGCTCTAGGGCTAAGGGTTTGCGATAATTTAAAAGTCAAATTTAGATGTTTACGATGCTGAAACAATTGGTCGGTGGCATTTCATTGCCAACGGTCCTGGTTCTACCACCCACTGAAGCTGTCTTCTAAAGGAGTCAATCATGAAGTCAAGTCGCCGCGCGCTGTTGAGCGCTGTTGCCTTAAGTGCCGCTCTCAGCGGTCTGAGCGCTGTCCCAGCGCATGCTGCAGAAGTTACGCTGCGCTTCCACCAAATGTTGCCCTCGATGGCTCCTATCCCACGGCTGGCGGTTCGCTCATGGATCAAGGCCGTTGAAGAGGCGAGTGGTGGTCGCATTGAAATCAAACAATACGACTCGATGTCACTGGGCGGCAAGCCACCAGAGCTCTTCGATCAGGCCAAAGATGGCGTGGTCGACATCATTTGGACGGTGCTTTCATACACGCCCGGACGCTTCCCCAAGACAGAAGTGTTTGAGCTGCCATTCATGACCACCAACGCGACGACTGGTTCTATGGCGATTCAAGACTTTGTTTCGCGCAACGCAATGGACGAGTTCAAGGACGTCAAGTTGATCACGGTGCACACGCACGGTCCAGGCGCTTTCCACACCAAGGACCCCATTGAGAAAATGGAAGACCTGAAGGGTAAAAAGATCCGCGGCGCGGGCCGGGTGGTCAATGACTTGCTCACCAAATTGGGCGCCACACCCATTGGTATGCCCGTGCCAGCAGTGGCAGAGGCCTTGTCTAAAGGGGTGATCGACGGCACGACGATTCCCTTCGAAGTGGTCCCGCCTCTCAAGGTTCAGCAACTCGTGAAGAACCACACCAAGTTCGCCAAGGGCATTGCGCTTTACACGAACACGTTTGGCGTGGTGATGAACAAGGCCAAGTACGACGCGTTGCCAGCGGATCTCAAAAAGGTCATTGACGACCACAGTGGCCAGTACGCGGCCAAATTGTTCGGCTCGGTCATGGACAAGGGCGACGAAGGCGGCTTGGCTTTGGTGAAAAAAGCTGGTAACCGCGTGATTGAAATTGATGAAATCGAAATGCAGCGTTGGAAGCGCTACGCCAGCCAAGTCGAGACCGACTGGGTTGAGCGCACGAAGGCCAACGGCATTGACGCCGATGCTCTGGTCAAAGATGCCCGTGCCACGATTGCGAAATTTGAGTCGCAGTAATCGCTGAAAGGCGCGAGCCATGCGACGGTGTCGCAGGCTCTGATCTGAACCCGAGCTTGGCTCGGGTTCCTTTTGTTTGATGGGCTAGCTCCGACCATGCGGTAACACGCAGCAGATCGGTTTGAAGCCCGAATTGAATGGGACGAGTTGCGCAGTGGCATTGAATGCATGGGTCTACCGCTTCTATCGCTCAATGGCGTTTGTTGGCATTGGCATTTTGAGTTTGATCGCGCTCATCAGCGTCATCAGCATCGTCGGACGCGCGTTGATTTGGGCTGGGCTAGGGCCATTACGCGGAGATTTTGAGTTGGTCGAAATCGGCTCTGCACTGGCTATCTTTTGCTTCATGCCGTGGACACATTTGCGTCGCGCCCATGCAGTGGTGGATTTGCTTTGGGGCACGTTTGGCGCGGGTTTCAAACGAGTTATGGTGGTGCTCGTCGATGCGTTGATGCTGTTCGCGTGGTGTATTTTGATTTGGCGAATGGGTGTGGCAACGCTTGAGCACATGGACACGGGCGAAACCACCTTTGTCTTGCTGATGCCATTGTGGTGGGGTTATGCGTGTGCCATGATTCCCGGAGCCTTGGGTTTGTTGGCATACGCTTGGAAGTTGAGCGAAGCACTGGGGCTGGTTTCGCCACCAACCGAATACGCGGTCGAAGCTGCGGCGGGGCATTGATATGGACGACCTGACACTTG
>CBFIFT010000015.1:0-25321 GCA_965661935.1 Burkholderiaceae bacterium
GAGTGGGATGCCGTTGCACTCAATTACACCAGTGGCACGACAGGCAACCCCAAAGGCGTCGTCTACCACCACCGCGGGGCGGCTACCAATGCCATCTCAAACATCCTTGAATGGGACATGCCTAAGCACGCGCGTTATCTGTGGACCTTGCCTATGTTCCATTGCAACGGTTGGTGCTTCCCGTGGACGGTTGCAGCACGGGCAGGCGTCAATGTTTGTTTGCGCAAAGTGGATGCGCAGCTGATATTTGATTTGATGCGCAAGCACCAAGTCACCCACTACTGCGGTGCGCCCATTGTGCATGGGCTTTTGGTCAACGCCCCCGATGCAATGAAGCAGGGCTTACCTGCGGGCGTGAAAGCCATGGTGGCAGGCGCTGCGCCACCTGCCTCCATGATCGAGGGTATGGAGACCATGGGCTTTGACCTGACCCATGTCTACGGGCTCACCGAGGTTTATGGACCAGCGACAGCATGCGCCAAGCACGAGGGTTGGCAGTCTTTGGATATTGGTGAGCGCGCTCGACTCAACGCCCGCCAAGGGGTTCGCTATCACTTGCAAAGAGACGTGCAGGTATTGGATCCACAAACCATGGAGCCTGTGCCATGGGACGGTGAAACCATGGGTGAGATCATGTTCAAAGGCAACATCGTGATGAAAGGCTATTTGAAGAATCCGCAAGCCACCCAAGAAGCTTTGGCCGGTGGCTGGTTTCACAGTGGGGACTTGGCGGTTCAATATCCAGACGGCTACATCAAGATCAAGGACCGCAGCAAAGACATCATCATCTCTGGCGGGGAAAACATCTCAAGCATTGAAGTCGAAGATGTGCTTTATCGCCACCCCGCGGTTTTGGCCGCAGCGGTCGTGGCCAAGCCGGATGAGCGCTGGGGCGAAACCCCTTGCGCATTTGTCGAACTCAAAGAGGGTGCTGTCGTCGAAGCCGCCGACATCGTCGCCCATTGCAAACAGCACCTGGCAGGTTTCAAGGTGCCCCGAGCGGTCGAGTTTGGAGAACTGCCCAAGACCAGCACTGGGAAAATCCAAAAATTCGAATTGCGACTTCGCGTGGGTTCAATCAAGGCGATTGACACCTGATCAGGCTCATCTGAGGCGCCAAGCACCGGTGCTTGACGCCTCCTTGGATTTGCCTTGGTCGCGCGCGGCGATTACTTTGGTGCCAATCGGATGGCTCCATCCAAACGGATCACTTCGCCATTGAGCATGTCGTTCTCAATGATGTGCTTGACTAGCTTGGCGTAGTCTTGGGGCGTTCCGAGGCGACTGGGGAAGGGCACACCTGCCGCGAGCGCGTCTTGCAACTCTTGAGGCATCCCAAACAACATGGGGGTACCAAAAATACCCGGCGCGATGGTCATGTTGCGGATGCCGCTGCGCGCCAGGTCGCGGGCAATGGGCAAGGTCATGCCGACCACGCCGCCTTTTGATGCTGCGTAGGCTGCTTGACCAATTTGGCCGTCGTAAGCTGCCACCGAGGCCGTGGAGATCAGCACACCACGCTCTCCCGTTGGCTCTGGCTCATTGCGCGCCATAGCCTCGGCTGCGAGGCGGATCATATTGAAGCTACCCACCAAGTTGACCATGATGGTTTTTGTGTACACCCCCAAGTCATGCGGCCCGTTCTTGCCGACAGTTTTTTGGGCGGGCGCGATGCCGGCGCAGTTGATCAGTCCCATCAGCTTGCCCATGTGAGTGGCTTGCTCGACCACCGCAAGGCCATCTGCCTCTTGACTGACATCGCAACGCACGAAGGCGCCGCCGATCTCTTGGGCGACTTTGGCCCCGTTTTCAGCTTGCATGTCGGCGACAACCACTTTTGCGCCAGCCTGTGCCAGCATACGGGCAGTGCCTTCGCCAAGCCCTGACGCCGCGCCGGTAACGATGAATACTTTGTCTTGGATTTCCATGTGGTTTGCTCCTCGTATGGGTGGATGATTGGATGCCCGAATTACACCAAAAGCAGTCCGGCCTTGATGTTTCATGCATTCAAGCGTTTTGTTGGTATTGCCGCTACATTTGGCCGCAGACTCATGGAGGGTTGAATTGAGCGAGTTGCATTTTGTGGAAACACCCCACCTGCGTGTGGGCTATGAGGACTGGAACCCCAACGGTGAACGCGTGGTCGTGTTGTGGCACGGGTGGCCTGACAGCATTCGCACATGGCGACAAGTTGCTCCAGTTCTGGCCCAAGCGGGCTATCGCGTTTTGGTGCCTGCCCTGAGAGGCTTTTTGCCGACGCAGTTTTTGAGTGACCAACAGCCGCGCACGGGCCAACTCGCCGCCATAGGCCGAGATGTCGTTGAGTTTGTCAAAGCCATGGGGCTAGAGCGCCCAGCGCTGGTCGGGCACGACTGGGGTGCGCGGGCAGTGGCTAACGCATTCGGCTTACAAGAAGATGTGGGGTCGAGCATGGTCATGCTCTCGACAGGCTACGGAACCAACGACCCCAATCAACAGCTCGACATGGAGCAGACCCAGCGCTACTGGTACCACTGGTTCATGGCGACCCCCCGAGGACAAGCAACAGTGGCCGCGCAACGGCGTGCTTTTGCCAAGCAGATGTGGGATAGCTGGTCGCCTCGGGGCTGGTACTCGCCAGCCGAATTTGATGCAACTGCTGAGGCGTGGGAAAACAACGATTGGGTACCTGTTACCTTGCACTCGTATCAACACAGGTGGGGTCATGCGGCCAGTGACCCTGCGTATCACGAGGATGAGCAGACCCTGGCAACGTTGGCCCGCATCCATGTGCCTGCGCTCATATTGGTGGGTGACGCAGACGGCGTGAGTGGCTTGGCCAGTTCAGAAGGCAAAGCCGCGTTTTTCACCCGTCAATATGAACGCCACATCTTGCCAGGTTTGGGGCACTTTCCGCAGCGCGAAGCGCCCGCTTTGGTAGCCCGGCATTTGCTCGCGTTTTGGGACGCTTGCAATTGAAGTGCTGCACATAAAAAAACACCCAAGCTGGTGACAGCTTGGGTGAAGGGATCTGTCAGGCGAGGCCCGAGCGAGATCCGAGGAGACAATCAGTACGGCGTTGAATCAACGCTTTTTAGCAACTGGGCGCTTGACGGCGCTTGCAGCGGTAGCAGCCATGGTGTTGACGTTTGAGTCAACCATGTCAGAAGCTTGCTTGACCACTTTTTGCACTGACTCAGCGGCATTGTGGGCGGCTGCCACAGCGCTCTTCATCATGGCCACAGCAGTTTCGCTGCCAGCAGGTGCGTTCTTGGCGGCGTTTTCAACAACGTCCATGAATTTTTTCTGCGCATCAGCTGCTTGCTCTTCAGCTGCTTTGCTGAACTCGCCAGCGGTGCCGCTGGTGATGTCATACAAGTGGCGGCTGTAGGCGGCGGTCTTCTCAGCCAGAGGCTGCATCAAGCCAGCTTGCAATGCCAACAATTCTTGTGCGTCCTTCACGGCCAACATGGCCTGGGCTTGCTCAGCAGAGTCAGCCAATGCAGCTTTAGAAGCTTGCATGTTCAGGTCGATCAGTTTCTCAACGCCAGAGAAAGCCTTTTCGGTCAAACCGAACAGGGTTTCCATGTTTGCTTTTTGTGCGGCGATCATTTGTTCAGCGGTCAACATATTCATTCTCCAATCAATGGTGTGGTTAAAACTGTTGAAACGCGGCTTGTGGGTCGAAACCTAGAACGCTTTTGCTGCGCTGCAACATGACTAGAAGTATAGGGTTTCTACTGAATGATTCAAGCGGTTTTTGTTGCAATGCAGCACTTTAGAGTCCGTCACCTAATTCGCGCATCTGGTCTCTGGGCTGCGTCGCCTTGGATGCAATCGGGCCAATTTCCCGCCGCCATAATGTCAGCATGAGTCAAGACAATTCTTCTGGGCGACCACAGCCCATTGCACGCGATCACTTTCGTGTTTTCAGAGATATTCCGACCCGCTGGATGGACAACGACGTCTACGGACACGTCAACAACGTGGTTTATTACAGCTGGTTCGACACGGCCGTCAACGCTTGGTTGATTGAACAGGGAGCCTTGGATATTCACCACGGACAAACTGTTGGGCTGGTCGTCAACACAGGCTGCCACTATTTTGCTTCGCTGGCTTTTCCGCAAACCGTGGAGGCTGGGGTGCGTGTGGCGCATATGGGAACCAGCAGCGTGCGTTACGAAGTGGGTCTGTTTGCCCAAGGTGCTGAAATGTGCGCGGCGCATGGCCATTTTGTACACGTGTATGTTGACAAAGAGACGCGCAAGCCCGTGCCCTTGCCGACCGAATTGAAAAAATTACTGGAGACCGCTTTATGACCCAATCTGAACATTTGTTTGATGCTGCCCGCAACGTCGGGGAGGCCATCCACACGCGCCGTTCGATGCGCGCCTTCACGTCGCAAGACATTCCTGACGAGACGATTGTTCGCCTCATCGAGGCAGCGGCCCGCGCACCATCCGGCACAAATACCCAGCCTTGGAAGGTCTATGTGCTCAAGGGCCAGACCAAAGACAAACTGATCGCAGACGTATGCCGTGCGCACGACGCCATCCGCGAAGACCCCAGTTTGGCAGCTCAGTATGAAGAAGAGTGGGACTACTATCCCACGCAATGGGTGAGTCCCTACATCGATCGGCGTCGAGACAACGGCTGGGGTCTGTACAGTGTGTTGGGGATTCAAAAGGGCGATAAGGACCGCATGCACGCCCAGCATCAGCGAAACTACCGATTCTTTGATGCGCCGGTTGGCTTTATGTTCACCATCGACAAAGTGATGGGGCGTGGATCGCTGCTGGACTACGGCATGTTTTTGCAGAACTTGATGCTGGCGGCACGTGCGGAGGGCTTGCACACTTGTCCGCAGGCCGCTTGGAATCATTTTTCTAAGATCATTCTTCCCAGCATTGGCGCCGCTGAAAATGAAATGTTGGTGTGCGGCATGGCCCTGGGCTACGCAGATGACCAAGAGGTGGTCAACACCTACCATTCGCCGCGCGAGTCGGTGCAAGATTTCACCACTTGGCTGCGCTGACCCCATCAATCAACCAACCAAGTGAGAACAACATGAATCAGAACGAAAACGGACTGAAATGGGAAGACCTCGAAGTCGGTCAAGGCGCAGTGGCTCAATCGGGCGCGATGGTGCAAGTGCACTACACCGGTTGGTTGTTTGAAAATGAAGAGGTCGGTGACAAATTTGACTCAAGCAAAGACCGCGGCTGGCCTTTTGAATTTCATTTGGGTGCGGGCCAAGTCATCGCCGGCTGGGACCAAGGGGTTCAGGGTATGGCGGTGGGTGGGCGTCGCCGGTTGGTGATTCCGCCCGCGTTGGGGTATGGAGCCTACGGGGCCGGGGGCGTGATTCCTCCCAACGCCACGCTGCTTTTTGAAGTTGAATTGTTAGGGGTCTGAACATGCAAGCCCCCAACCGCCTCAAAGTGCTGGTGGCGCGAAAGATTTTCGATTCCACCTTAAACAAATTGCGTGAGCACTTTGATGTGGAGGTCAACAGCGAGGATGTGCCATGGAGTCGCGCCGAGCTGAGCACTCGGGCACAAGGCTGTTGGGGCGTGTTGACAACGGGTAGCGAGCGCATTGACGAGGCTTTTTTGGCGTCGGTGCCCAAGCTGCAAGCGGTGTGCAACATGGCTGTCGGGTACAACAACATCGACGTGGCAGCGGCGCGCGCGGTGGGTGTGGTTTGCACCAACACCCCTGACGTGCTGACCCAAACCACCGCGGATTTTGGCTTTGCGTTGTTGATGGCAACCGCTCGGCGCATGACCGAAGCAGAGCGGTATCTCCGCTCGGGTCTATGGAGCCAGTGGTCTTACGACATGATGATGGGCGCAGACGTCCATGGCAGTACGCTGGGTATTTTGGGCATGGGGCGCATCGGGCAAGCCATTGCCAAGCGCGCCGCATTCGGTTTTGACATGCGCGTGCTGTATCACAACCGCAGCCGCCTGAACGCAAACACCGAGCAATCTTGCGCTGCCGAGTACGTCACCAAAGCAGAATTGCTGGCACAAGCCGACCATTTGATGATTGTGGTGCCATACAGCGCCAGTTCTCACCACGCGATTGGAGCCGAAGAGTTGCGCTCCATGAAGCGCAGCGCCACCTTGATCAACATCGCCCGGGGCGGGGTGGTCGACGATGCTGCGCTGGCTCAGGCGCTGGCGGCTGGTGACATCGCGGCAGCAGGACTTGACGTTTTTGAAGGTGAGCCCAAGGTACACCCGGATTTATTGGCGTTGGATAACGTGGTGCTCACCCCCCACATCGCAAGCGCGAGCCTCAAAACACGGCTGGCCATGGCCGATTTGGCAGCCGATAACTTGATTGCGCTGCACACATCTGGCCAAGCACTCACGCCTGTGCCCGAGGGCTTGCAAGGCTTGGAGCCTCGCGCATGAGCATCACCGAGCTCGGGGTCGCGGCGGGCGCCATCGTTGCATTGTTGTCTTTGGCTGGGTTGTTTTTGCTGTGGCGTCACATCAAAGCACTCAGCGCTCAGCAGCAGCAAGTGAGCGAGCTGCTCAAGCAGGGCCAAGAACTGGCGCGCCAGCAAGCGATCGAAGCCGAGCGCCAGTGGCGGCTCGTAATTCAAGAGTCGGCGCGTGACTCACGCCAAGAGCTCAATGGCAACCTGCACAACTTGCAAAGCCAGTGGCTGGCGCAGTCAGGCGAGTTGGCGCGCACGCAAAATGCGCAACTCGAAGCCTTGACGGTTCAGGTCAATGCCTTGCAAAAGCAGGTCAGTGACACGTTGGCACAGCAGATGCAGGCTGTGAGCGAGTCGACCTTGCGCCGCCTTCAAGAAGTACGTCAAACGCTCGAAGTGCAGCTGACCCAGTTGCAACAAGGCAACGCCGCCAAACTCGATGAGATGCGCCAAGTGGTCGATGAAAAGCTACAGGCGACCCTACAGCAACGCTTGGGCGAGAGTTTCCGCCAAGTCGCCGAGCGCCTCGAGTTGGTACACAAAGGGCTTGGCGAGATGCACACTTTGGCGCAAGGCGTTGGCGACCTCAAGCATTTGCTGACCAACGTGAAGTCGCGCGGCATTTTTGGTGAAGCGCAGTTGCACGCCTTGCTAGAGCAGGTATTCACGCCCGAGCAATACGAGGTGCAAGTTGCCACCAAGCCTGGGTCTCGTCAAGTTGTGGATTTCGCCATTCGCCTGCCCGGTCGAGGTGATGGTGAGTCTGTTGTCCGCTTGCCCATTGACTCGAAGTTTCCGACTGAAGATTACGAGCGGCTCTTGGATGCCCAGCAACAGGCTGACCCCGCCCTGGCACTGGTCGCCCAAAAGGCGCTGGAGGCCACTGTGCGTGTACAAGCGAAATCCATCGCTGACAAGTACCTCGAGCCGCCCCACACCACAGACTTTGCCATCATGTTTTTGCCCAGCGAAGGACTCTATGCCGAAGTGTTGCGGGTGCCTGGTTTGATGGAGCGCTTGCAACGCGAGCAGCGTGTCACGCTCGCCGGACCGACGACCCTTTTAGCGATGTTGAACTCACTGCAAATGGGTTTCAGAACCCTGGCGCTTGAAAAACGATCAAGCGAGGTTTGGCGGGTTTTGGGTGCCGTGAAGGGCGAGTTCAATAAGTTCGGCGAGGTGTTGGTCAAAGTCAAAAGCCAGACCCAAACGGTACTCAATACACTTGAACAAGCTGAACGCCGCAGCCGGGTGATGAACAAAGCTTTGACGCAAGTCGAGGCGCTGCCCGAGCACGAAGCACAAGAGCTGCTGCCAAACAACCCTTTGGATCAAACTGACTGAGCCACCGATAGACGTTTCATTCGAGCAGGCATCACTGATTACAATGGCAGCCGATCAGGTACCCCCTGTCGTTTATAAAACTGGAGCAAACACCGATGTCGCCCACCGCTATTCAGGTCATTTCGGCCAGCATTTTTCTCGTTGCGCTGATTCATACCTTCTCGACCAAGTATTTTGAGCATCTGGCTCACACGCGTCCAGCACATGCTGGCATGTGGCACTTGTTGGCCGAAGTAGAAATCGTATTCGGCTTCTGGGCCATGGTGTTGATGGTGGTGATGTTTGCCACGCAAGGGCAAACTGAGGCGGTCGGCTACCTGGACAGCAGGAACTTCACTGAACCCATGTTCGTTTTTGTCATCATGGTGATTGCGGGCAGTCGCCCCATCTTGCAAGTGGCATCTTCTGCCGTTCAGGGCTTGGTGAGTTTGGCCCCTACAAATAAAACCTTGGCCTTTTATTTCATTGCCTTGGCAATCGTGCCACTGCTGGGCTCTTTTATCACCGAGCCGGCTGCGATGACCCTGGCAGCGTTGCTGATGCGGGACACGATTTTCGGTCGCGTGTCTTCGCGTTTGCGCTACGCGACACTGGGTGTGCTGTTCGTCAACATTTCGATTGGCGGCACGCTCACCCCTTTTGCTGCTCCGCCCGTCTTGATGGTTGCCGCCAAGTGGGGGTTTGATTTGAATTACATGCTGACCCACATTGGTTGGAAAGCCGCCATCGCGGTGATGATCAACGCCACAGCGATCACATTGATCTTTGCCAAAGAACTCCGAAGCCTTGAGTTTTCGGCCAAATCGCCTTACACCGGGGTCACGCCGGCAATGATTGCGGTGCACATGCTGTTCCTTTTGGGAGTGGTTGTCTTTGCCCACCACCCTGCAGCGTTTGTGGCCATCTTTTTGTTGTTCATGGGGGTGGCCACTGCTTACCCCCAGTTCCAAGAGCGCCTGATTCTGCGCGAAGGTTTGTTGGTTGCCTTCTTCTTGGGTGGTTTGGTGGTGTTGGGTGGCATGCAGCAATGGTGGCTGCAACCCCTGTTGATGTCCATGGATGAGACGGCAGTTTATTTTGGTGCAACCGCACTGACAGCGATTACAGACAACGCCGCGTTGACCTACTTGGGCTCATTGGTTGAGGGTCTGAGCGATGAGTTCAAGTACGCGCTGGTCACCGGTGCAGTGACTGGCGGCGGCCTGACCATCATTGCCAACGCCCCGAACCCCGCGGGCGCGTCTATCTTGAAAGGCACGTTTGACGAGGGCGCCATCAACCCTCTTGGACTGTTGGCTGGCGCGTTGGCGCCGACCTTGGTTGCGATTGCATGCTTTCGGGCCTTTCCGTACTGATGTACGTGGCTCGCCGAAACCAGGCGGCCATGAAAAAGCCCACCAATTGGTGGGCTTTTTCGATGGTGAGCCAGTCTCTTTAAAAGATTGACCGTGGCAGTGGCCTTGAGGCGGCCACTGCACCCATCACTTGATGGACAGTGCCCAAGCAGCCAATTGCTTGGCTTCTGCGTCGGTGACGTTGTTGGCGGGCATTGGAATGGCACCCCATACGCCTGCACCACCCTTCATGATTTTGACAGCCAATTTGTCCACCGCTCCGCTGTCAGATGCGTACTTGGCAGCAATGTCTTTGAAGGCAGGGCCGACGAGTTTTTTGTCCATGGCGTGACAAGCCAAGCAGTTCTTGGATTTGGCCAAATCCATGGCGTCGGCAGCCAATGCAGGCACTGACAAAACGGCCGTGGTGGCGACAAGTGCGATCAGTTTTTTCATGAGGTTCTCCAGTTTTGCGTTCAAATTGATTTGGGTGAAATGTAGCAGATTGCGAGGGGGCAAGCCAATGCGGGTGTTGTGTGAACCAGCTAAGTTGTGTGGTTTTATCCATCACAATATGGACCTATGTTGACCCATCCGCAAATTGATCCAGTTGCCATCCAACTCGGCCCTGTCGCCATTCACTGGTATGGCTTGATGTATTTGGTAGCTTTCGCCTTGTTTGTCCTGTTGGCTAGGCAACGCCTGAAGCAACCGCAGTTTCGCCACGATTCGCAGTCCATATGGCGACCATTGGATGTCGATGACGTCTTGTTTTTGGGTGTGCTCGGCGCGATTGTAGGAGGGCGCTTGGGCTACGTACTGTTTTACAAGCCCGATTACTATTTGGCCCACCCAATCGAAGCATTTGCCATTTGGCAAGGTGGCATGAGTTTCCATGGTGGTTTTTTGGGCGTTGTTTTGGCCATGGTTTGGTTCGCACGCACAAGGGGGCGGCGTTGGCTTGAGGTCACAGACTTCATCGCGCCCTGCGTTCCCACTGGGCTGGCCGCGGGTCGGCTTGGCAACTTCATCAATGGAGAACTTTGGGGCCGAGTCGCCGACCCTTCTTTACCTTGGGGCATGGTGTTTCAAAACGCCGGCGCGTTGCCGCGCCACCCGTCGCAGCTGTACCAGTTTGCACTAGAGGGCGTCTTGCTGTTTGTTTTGCTGTGGCTTTTTGCCAAGCGTGCGAGGCCCCTGGGTGCCGTTTCTGCAGCATTTTTGGTTGGCTATGGCTCTTTCAGGTTCATTGCTGAATACTTCAGAGAACCAGACAGTTACTTGGGACTGCTCACCTTGGGCTTCTCTATGGGGCAGTGGCTTAGTCTGCCCATGATTGTGTTGGGCTTGGCCCTTTGGGCTTGGAGTCAGCGCAACGCGAGCCGGGAGTCCCTTTGAGCGGGCGGGTTCAACTGACCTTGAGCGGGGCCCACGCTGTGGTGACCCTGGATAACCTAGAGCGCATGAATGCCATGACTGTGGCGATGTGGCACGATTTGGCGCAGGTTTTTGAGCGGGTGGCCGCATTGCCAGAGGTGAGGTTGGTGGTGGTGCGCGGCCAGGGCAAGCATTTTTGCGCCGGTGGGGACATCTCCGAGTACCCCGGTTTTCGTTTCACCGAGCAAGGCCTGACGCGCTTTCACGAAGAGCAAGTGTGGGTCGGGCTAGATGCAATTCTCAATTGCCCCGTTCCGGTGATTGCTGTGATCGAGGGCAATTGCATGGGGGCTGGACTTGAGATTGCCAGCTGTTGTGATGTGCGCTTGGCCAGCGAGGATTCGAGGTTTGGCGCTCCCATTGCCAAATTGGGTTTCCCCATGGCACCGCGAGAGTTGCGGTTGGTGGCTTCTCGCCTAGGAACCAGTTTGGCGGCAGATGTGCTGCTGGCGGCGCAGATTTTGGCGGCGCCGAGACTGTACGCCACCGGCTTTTTGCACGCATTGGCTTCGGCAGGCGCCCTACAAGAGCTCGCTCAGCAAAAGGTCACACAGATGCTTCAACTGGCGCCTCATGCGGCTCGAATGAATAAACACGGGTTGAGGTGCTTGCAGTCAGGTGACGAAGCGGCCTGGGCCAGCTGGGCGGAAGAGGCCTACGGGTACGCGAGCAGTCCGGAACATCGTGAGGGGGTCTCGGCGTTTCTTGAAAAGCGGCCTCCCCGTTTCTCGCAAGGGTAAGGCCCATGGCAATTGAGCAAACCTCGCCCAGTTCGTGGCTTGAAAACCACCGCGGTAGCTTGCAAGTGGACGATGACCTCCGGTCGTTGGATGACCCGCAAGAGCAAGCCGCTTTTACCCAAACCGTTGACGCCAGTGGCGGCGAATCGCTTGGCTTACTCGATTCGCAATTGGTGGTGCAGGGCATGCATTGTGCCGCTTGTGCTGATGCGGTTGAGGCTGCCTTGTTGCGCCAACCTGGCGTCGTATCCGCTGAAGTCAATGCGGCAACCCGCCGCGTCAAGGTGCGCTGGCAAGGCGACCGCACGCAAGCATCTGAATGGGCGGGTGCAGCGGCGCGCATGGGCTATCGGCTGCTGCCCGCAGACGTCGCGCTGGGTCAAACTGAGACCCAAAAGGCGCAGCGCAAAGCGTTGTGGCGATTGTTTGTCGCTGGCTTTTGTGCCATGCAGGTCATGATGTATTCATGGCCCATCTATGTAGCCGGGCCAGGCACGATGGAGCCAGACATCGAGGCGCTGTTGCGTTGGGCGAGTTGGTGGTTGAGCCTACCGGTTGTACTGTTTGCGAGCACCCCATTTTTTCAATCCGCTTGGCGTGACCTGCGTCAGGGGCGCATTGGCATGGACTTTCCCGTGTCAGTGGGCATCGCAGTGACGTTTTGGGTCAGCACGGCAGCCACTTACGCGCCAGAAGGCCCGTGGGGTGAGGACATTTGGTTTGATTCGTTGACGATGCTGGTGTTCTTTTTGCTTGGCGGGCGCTACCTAGAGGCCAAGGCCAGGGCTCAGACATCAGGCGCTTTGGATGCGCTGATGGCGCGTTTACCCGAAAGCTGTGAGCGCATGGATGCGCTTGGCAATTGGGAGCGCGTGTCTGTGCGGCGTCTGCGTGAAGGTGACGTGGTGCGCGTGCAGGCGGGGCAAAGCTTCCCAGGTGATGGCGAGTTGCAAAGCGACTTGGCGACGGTGGACGAGGCCTTGTTAACGGGTGAAGCCCTGCCCGTCGAACGCAAAAAAGGCGATCAGGTGATCGCGGGTAGCCGCAATTTGCAAGGCGCGGCACAAGTGCGCATCAATGCAGTGGGTGCACAAACGCGGTTTGCGGCGATTGTGGCGCTCATGGAGCGCGCGATGCACGAGCGCCCTCGGCTTGCGGTGCTGGCAGATCGCGTTGCAGCGCCGTTTTTGCTGGGCGTGCTGTTGCTGGCTTTCGCGGTTGGCTTGTACTGGTGGGGCACCGATCCATCGCGTGCATTGGCTACCGCCGTAGCGGTCTTGATCGTGACTTGCCCTTGCGCACTGTCACTGGCTACACCGGCGGCGATGCTCAGTACCACGGGGATGCTGGCTAAGCGGGGCGTTCTGGTCCAGCGCGTTCAGGCGCTAGAAGCATTGACCCGGGTGAGTCATGTTGTTTTCGACAAGACCGGTACCTTGACTTCTGATGTGCTGAGTCTGCGCGACGTGAGGTGTCGCCCAGGCGCTCGCTGCGAGGAGGTGTTGCAGCACGCCGCAGATTTGGCACAAGGTTCAGCCCACCCGATTTCCAGAGCCTTGGTCGGCGCTGTGGCTGACTCAGCGCAGGGCAGTGGTCGTGCTTGGGTTCATTGGGAAGAGGTGGCAGGTGCCGGCATCGCTGCTGAAGATGCAGAAGGTCAGTCTTGGCGCTTGGGTTCGGCCGCTTGGTGCCATGCGCCCGAAGAAGCGGTGCCGACCGAGCTGATTCAGGTCTGTATCAGCGACCCAGCTGGTTGGTTGGCCACGGTGTCGTTTGAGGAAACCTTGCGCAGCGGGGCAAAAAAGGTGGTGACCGAACTTCAAGCGCGAGGCCTGGTGGTCCAACTGGTCTCGGGTGACCAGTCCAAGGCCGTGCAGAATTTGGCGCAAACGCTGGGCATCGACGCCTTCATCGCTGGTGCGACGCCAGAGGGCAAGACAGCCCATTTAGCCCAATTGCAGCAGCAAGGCCACCAGGTCTTGATGGTGGGCGACGGCCTCAACGACGCCCCCGTGTTGTCTCAAGCGAACGTCTCTGTGGCCATGGGTACGGGCGCGGCCTTGGCCCAGTCTCAAGCAGACGCCATTGTTCAGAGCGCACAGCTGAGTGAGGTCAGTTTGTTGGTCGAGGCCGCCGGTCAAACCCTCAACGTGGTGCGCCAAAACTTGATATGGGCGCTGGGGTACAACGCGATCGCAGTCCCATTCGCCGCTTCGGGCTGGATGCCACCTTGGCTTGCCGGCATTGGTATGGCCGCGAGCTCACTCGTGGTGGTTCTCAATGCGTTGAAGCTGCGCCGCATCGGCTAAAGTAGACGCCATGGACATCTTGTTTCTGTTGATTCCACTCTCTGTGCTTTTGGTGTTGATCATCATGGTGGTTTTTTGGTGGGCCCTGCACAGTGGTCAGTTCGATCACCTCGATCGCGAGGGTGAGCGCATCCTCGAAGAGGACTGATTCAAGCGAGCCAGCTCACGGCTCATACCACCCCTTTGCTAGGGGCTGGTGAACAAAATTTGCCCCTCAGTGGCCTGAGCTTGATTTAAGTCAAGCCAAGTGCCCTCGATGCGAGAGACACTCTAGAGGTTCATATTCAAGGAGTGCTCCGCATGTCTGCGTATTCAACGGCCGGTCCTGCACCGACCTACAACGACAAGATCGTCAAACAATTCGCCATCATGACCGTGATATGGGGTGTGGTGGGGATGCTCGTTGGCGTCATCATTGCCGCCCAATTGACTTGGCCAGAGTTGATCAATGGCATCCCATGGCTCAGTTATGGCCGTTTGCGGCCCTTGCACACCAATGCAGTGATTTTTGCATTTGGAGGTTCAGGACTTTTTGCGACCAGCTATTACGTTGTGCAGCGCACTTGTCACACCCGATTGTTTTCTGACAAGTTGGCGGCGTTGACGTTTTGGGGTTGGCAAGTGGTGATCGTTGCCGCAGCCATCAGTTTGCCAATGGGCTACACCCAGTCAAAAGAATATGCAGAACTCGAATGGCCGATCGATCTCTTGATCGCCGTTGTCTGGGTCTCTTACGCCGTGGTTTTCTTTGGCACCATCGCGATGCGAAAGGTTCGCCATATTTATGTGGCGAATTGGTTCTATGGCGCCTTCATCATCGCGGTGGCGCTTTTGCATATCGTCAACAGTGCGGCTTTGCCTGTGTCATTCATGAAGTCTTACTCTGCCTACGCAGGCGTGCAAGACGCGATGGTCCAGTGGTGGTACGGCCACAACGCGGTGGGCTTTTTCTTGACCGCGGGCTTTTTGGGGATGATGTATTACTTCGTACCCAAGCAAGCCGGCCGACCTGTTTACAGCTATCGCTTGTCAATTGTTCACTTTTGGGCCTTGATCTTCACCTACATGTGGGCAGGTCCTCACCACCTGCATTACACAGCCCTGCCTGACTGGACCCAGTCTGTCGGTATGATCTTCTCGCTGATTTTGTTGGCGCCATCTTGGGGCGGCATGATCAACGGCATCATGACCCTGTCGGGTGCATGGCACAAGCTGCGCGATGACCCCGTTTTGCGATTCTTGATTGTGTCGCTTTCTTTCTATGGCATGTCGACCTTCGAAGGTCCAATGATGTCAATCAAAACGGTCAATGCCTTGTCGCACTACACCGACTGGACCATTGGTCACGTGCATTCGGGCGCTTTGGGCTGGGTTGGTTTGATCACGATGGGGTCGACCTATTACTTGATTCCAAGGCTGTTTGGCCAAACCAAGATGTATTCGATCAAAGCCATTGAGTTGCATTTTTGGACCGCCACCATTGGCATCGTGCTGTACATCGCTGCGATGTGGATTGCCGGTGTGATGCAAGGTTTGATGTGGCGTTCGGTCAACGCCGATGGCACGCTGACTTACACGTTTGTTGAGTCTGTTAAAGCAACGTTCCCGTTCTATGTGGTTCGCTTAGCTGGTGGCGTGCTCTACTTGTTTGGCATGTTGGTGATGCTTTGGAATGTCATCAAGACCGCCCAAAACGCGCCTCGCCAAGAGTCTCTCGATAACGCCGCTGCGGTTCAGGCGCAAGGAGTGTCAGCATGAGTCAGCATGACGAAAAAATCAAAGGTTTCACGCACGAGCGCATCGAAACCAACAACTTCCTGATGGTTGTCCTCACAACCTTGGTGTTGACAGTTGGTGGCTTGGTAGAAATTGTCCCGCTGTTCTTCCAACACAGCACCACCCAACCGAGCCCGGGCTTGAAGCCTTACACGGCGCTTGAGTTGGCTGGTCGAGATGTGTATCAGCGTGAGGGCTGCTTCAATTGCCACTCTCAAATGATTCGGCCCTTGCAGGCTGAGACCCTGCGCTATGGCCACTATTCAGTCGCAGGCGAGTTTGTGTATGACCGTCCGTTCCAGTGGGGGTCTAAACGCACGGGACCTGATTTGGCTCGCGTGGGCGGCCGCTACAGCGATGAATGGCATCGCATTCACCTCATCAATCCGCGCGACTTGGTTCCTGAGTCCAACATGCCCTCTTATCCCTGGTTGGCCAAGAACAAAGTGGACGGAGCAGAGCTGCCCAAACACCTCAAGGCCATGCAGACGCTGGGTGTGCCATACACAGATGCCGAGATAGCTGGCGCTACTGCAGCGGTCGAAGGCAAAACAGAGCTTGACGCGGTGGTGGCTTACTTGCAAGTGCTTGGCACCGCTGGCCCCAAATAACCCACACGCAGAGGAGTAACCATGGACATCAATGACATGCGCAGTGCAGTCACAGTGGTGAGCTTGCTGATCTTCTTGGCGATCGTCGCCTGGGCGTGGTCTAAGCGCAACCAAGCTGGCTTTGAAGAAGCTGCGAATTTGCCTTTTGAAGATGAGCCGTCATCTGTTGAATTAGAAAGTCGATCATGAGTGATTTCGTCAGTAATGCTTGGGCGATGGCCGTGTCCATCGCTGTATTGGTCAGCATCATCGCTTGTATTGTGCTGTTGTGGGTGAGTGGCACGACCAAGGTTAAGTCCGATGGCGACAACACCACCGGTCACGTGTGGGATGGTGACTTACAAGAGATGAACAACCCGTTGCCACGTTGGTGGGTTGGCTTGTTCATCATCACCGTGCTGTTTGCATTTTTGTACGCTGCGCTCTATCCCACACTGGGGCATTTCAACGGCAAATTGGGGTGGTCCTCGCAAGGGCAGCACGCGGACCAAGTCGCTTCATTTGAAGAGCGCATTGCGCCGGTTTATGCCAAGTACAAAGGAATGCCAGCCGAAGAGATGGCCAAAGATGCCAAAGCCATGGGCATTGGTGAGCGGTTGTTCATGAACAATTGTGCGCAGTGCCATGGCTCAGATGCGCGAGGCTCTAAATCATTCCCCAACCTCACTGACAAAGATTGGTTGGGCGGCAATGGTGACACCGACTACATCACCCAAGTGATTGTCAATGGGCGCACTGGCATGATGCCACCCATGGGCGCAGCAGTGGGTGGCGCACAGGACATCGAGAACTTGGCTCAGTATGTTTTGAGCCTTTCTGGCAGCCCGCACGACTCTGTGTCTGCCGCGATTGGCAAGTCGAAGTATGTCTCATGCGCTGCTTGTCATGGCATGGATGGCAAAGGCAACACCGCAGTCGGTGCGCCCAACCTGACCGATGACATTTGGTTGCATGGCTGGGGCAGTGAGCACATCAGCAACATGATTTTGAACGGCAAAGTCAACGTGATGCCGCCACAAGGCGCAAACTTGACCGAGGGCCAAATCGAAGTGTTGGCCGCTTATGTCTGGAGCCTTTCCCACTGAAATCGGCAGCCGTTGCCAACCCGCTCATGGCTCACTTCGCCCTTCAACTTTGAAGGGCTGATCGAGCCGTTGCGCCTTGTAGTGCTGGCGACTGTGATGCAGAGCACGATTGAGACCATCGGAGGCGCGGACCTTGGTGTACGCGAACCCGTGACAGAGAGCGAGTAATTTATGAGTGACGCCAGTCAGTCGGCGCAAGCTGTAGAAGAAAAAGTTGTGTCGCTTTATGCGGCGCAAAAGAAGATCTATCCACGCACCGTCCAGGGGTTGTTTGCCAAGTGGCGCTGGGTCTTCGTTTGGTTGACACAAATTGCGTTCTATGGCGTACCTTGGTTGCAGTGGAATGAGCGCCAGGCTGTGCTGTTTGATCTAGAGGCGCGGCGCTTTTACATCTTTGACTTGGTCTTGTTTCCGCAGGACTTCATTTACTTGACAGGCTTGTTGGTCATCTCGGCGCTGTCGCTGTTTCTATTCACCGCGGTAGCCGGGCGTTTGTGGTGCGGCTACGCTTGTCCGCAGACCGTATATAGCGAAATTTTCATGTGGATTGAGCGCCGGGTAGAGGGCGATCGCGGAGCGCGCATCCGTCTCGACAAGTCGCCGATCTCATCTGGCAAGTTTGCGCGCAAGACCCTCAAGCACGCACTTTGGGTGGTGGTTGCATTGTGGACAGGGTTCACGTTCGTGGGCTACTTCACGCCAATTGGCGAGTTGGCTATGCAAACCTTGGCTCAGACTCTGGGGCCATGGCAGACCTTTTGGGTGCTTTTTTACGGCTTTGCCACCTATGGCAACGCAGGCTTTATGCGCGAGCAGGTTTGTAAATACATGTGCCCCTATGCGCGCTTTCAGAGTGCGATGTTTGACCAAGACACCATGATCGTGACCTACGACGAGGCGCGTGGCGAACCCAGAGGTGCACGCAAGAAAGGCTCTGATGCGAGCGCCCTGGGGCTTGGCTCTTGCATCGACTGCGGCTTGTGCGTTCAGGTGTGCCCAACGGGTATCGATATTCGCAACGGCCTGCAGTACGAGTGCATTGGTTGCGGCGCCTGCATTGATGTTTGCGACGATGTGATGGACAAGGTGGGTTACCCCAAAGGCTTGGTGAAGTACTCAACCCAGCGAGGCATGCGCATGGGTTGGAGCCGTGGTCAAATTTTGAAGCATGCATTGCGTCCACGCGTGCTGATTTACAGCGCCATTTTGATTGCCATAACTGTGGCGATTGCAGCCAGTTTGATGACCCGTTCTCCGTTGCGCTTTGACGTGATCAGAGACCGCGGTGCGATTGCTCGAATGGTTGAAAAGGGTCAAATCGAAAACGTCTACCGCCTCAATTTGATGAACGCGAGCGAGTCTGAAATGTCGGTTCAAGTGGCAGTGTCAGGTGCGCCAAATATCAGGGTCGCGTCAGAGACCAACTACACCATCGGCGCCACTCAAACACGCTCAGTCGCAGTTCGTGTGCGAGTGCCGCCATTGGCGCTCAAGCCTGGCACCTATTCGATACAGTTCGATGTCCAAATTTTGGGCGAGGGGCGCACCATCCACGAGGCGTCAACGTTCATCGTTCCACGCTGATTTTTGAAGGAAAACAATGCACTCAATCGAGAAAAACCAGTGGTGGCGCGAGCCCATGATGTGGATCGTCCTCGGTGGTCCTGCAGTGGTGGTCATCGCGGCGATTGCAACGGTGGTGATCGCGGTTCAGTCGGCTGATCGCGTCCTTCCTCGCCAACAGGTACAGTCAAGCTCGGCGCCTGAGTTGCCGGCAATGAAAGGGCGAAATCATGCGGCGGCGCCTGAAAAAATCCTTGATTCCGATGCTGCCCAAAGGAGAGATCAATGAGCACCTTGGGACTGCGTTGCCTGTGCGTGCTGTGGCCATCATTTTTAGCAGCAGGCATACTGGAAGTGGTGGTTTTTGCCGTTTTCTCACCCAGTGATTTGACTTGGGGTCGCGATCATTTGGACGTTTCTGCCACCACGGTGTATAGCTTGGCCTTTTTTGTCTTTTGGTTGGTTGCAGCCGTTTCTAGTTGGATGACGGTGATCTTGAATATGCCAAAGGACGAGCTCAACCGCAAACCTGAGTAGAGCGCCTTGCTCAAGGGTTGGCTAGCTGGAGGATTTATATCTCTTCAGTTTGAGCCTGCGCAAGTCTTTTCAGTGCCGCTGCATTGGTGATCACGATGTGGCGTTGATTGGCCTCAATGATTTTCTCGGCAACGAACTTGGAAAACGTGCGGCTGACGGTTTCAAGCTTCATGCCCAGGTAACTGCCAATTTCTTCCCGTGTCATTCGCAGTTGCAGTTCGGTCGATGAGAAGCCGCGCTCTTGCAGTCGCTGCACCAAATTCAGCAAAAATGCGGCCAGGCGCTCCTCCGCTCGCATGTTGCCCAGCATCATCATGACGCCTTGGTCGCGGACAATTTCTCGACTCATGATGCGGTGCACATTGCTTTGCAGTTGGTTGACCTCTCGAGATATCTCTTCGATTCTGTCAAATGGGAGGACGCATACCTCAGCGTCTTCAAGCGCGATCGCATCGCAAGTGTGCTGATCATGGACGATGCCGTCTAAGCCCAAAATTTCACCCACCATCTGAAACCCGGTGACTTGCTCGCGCCCATCTGGCGACGCAGTGGTGGTCTTGAAAAAGCCGAATCGCAGTGCATACAAGTTAGCAAACGCATCCCCTGCGCGAAACAACACATCACCGCGTTTGACGCGCTTGCGAACACTCACCAATTGCTCGACGCGATTGAGCTCTTGTGCACTCAGACCTACCGGAAGGCATAGCTCTCGCAGATTGCAAGTCGAACAGGTTTGCGCATGAAGCGTGGACGGTGTCGCCATAAGGGTCAGTTTGTCAATGAATTGGATGGATTGTTGATCGAAGTCAATGCTTACCCCATGCACGGAAAGCATGATGCACGTGACAGTTTACGAGGTGAACATGAATCAAGCAGTCATCAGCGAAGAAATTTTAGGTCGATTTGACGTCGCAGGCCCTCGGTATACCTCATATCCTACTGCGGACAAATTTGGCGAACAATTCGAGCGTGATGACTACGTTCGGGCACTCAATCAATGCCGAGGGGGCTCAATAGGCTCACCCCTGTCCATTTACGCGCATATCCCCTTTTGTGCGTCTTTGTGCTACTACTGCGCGTGCAACAAAATTGTGACCAAACATCACGAGCGAGCGCGTCAATATTTGGACTACCTCAAGTTAGAACTCGACTTGGTGGCTGAGGTCTTGGGCGCTGGGCGCATGGTTTCGCAGCTGCATCTGGGGGGTGGAACGCCAACCTTTTTGCGTGATGACGAATTGGCAGAGTTCATGGCGCACGTGCAGCGGTATTTTGTTCTGTTGCCCAATGGCGAATATTCTGTCGAAGTTGACCCGCGCACCGTGAGTGCCAAGCGCCTAAAGGCATTGCGCGAGATGGGGATCAACCGGTTGAGCTTTGGGGTGCAAGACTTTGACCCAGAGGTGCAGTTGGCCGTACACCGTGTGCAAAGCGAGGACAATGTGTTTGCGCTGGTTGAATGTGCGCGTGACTTGGGCTTTGAGTCAATCAACATAGATTTAATTTATGGTTTGCCTAAGCAGACGCCTGAGACTTTTCGTCGCACCCTAACGCGGGTGCAAGCCTTGCGACCAGATCGAATCGCCGTTTACGGCTATGCCCATCTGCCTCAGCGCTTCAAGCCGCAACGCCGCATTGCTCTGCAAGATATGCCAGCCGCGGCTGATAAGCTTCAGATGCTCACCATCGCTTTGAGTATGCTGGGTGATGTGGGTTATGAATACATTGGCATGGATCACTTTGCTTTGCCCCAAGACGCCTTAGCGGTGGCCAAGCGTCAAGGCCGCCTGCACCGCAACTTTCAAGGCTATTCGACACAGCCTGATAGCGATTTGGTTGCGCTCGGGGTTTCGGCCATCGGTCGCATTGGGGGCAGTTACAGCCAAAATCACAAAACGCTTGATGCGTACTATGCGGCTTTGGACCAGCGGCACCTTCCGGTCGAGCGCGGACTAAGCTTAAGCCGTGACGACATGATCAGGCGCGCGGCCATCTCAGCAATCATGTGCGCCGGGGAATTGCTTTTTGATGCCTTTGGTCAGGCTTGGTTGATTGACGCGCGCGTCTATTTCGCACCCGAGTTCAAGAGACTAGAACAACTCAAGCTGGACGGTTTGGTGACGCTGGATCACGATGGGTTGAGGGTGACCGCCGTGGGTTGGTACTTGGTGCGCATCGTTGCCATGGTGTTCGATCGGTATTTAGACAGCGGCTCAGGGCGCGAGCGATTCAGCCGGGTGGTCTGATGGTGGGGCGTGGGGTTTGATCTCTGACATTTGTGCCAAGATAACGCCATGACTTCATCTTTGGTTTGGACAGGCTTGCTGATGGGTATCGTGGGCGGCCCCCATTGCGTGGCCATGTGCTCGGCTGCCTGTGCGGGTGTCACAGGTGGGGTTGATGCTGCCCAGGGCCACCGGCGGCTTGCGACTTTCCAAATGGGTCGGGTGGTCGGCTATGCCGCTTTGGGTGCAATCGCAGCCGGGACCATACAAGGCGCAGCCTGGATGGCCGAAAACTCGCAAATTTTGCGACCCATTTGGACCTTGTTTCACGTCGCACTGATGGTGCTGGGCGGTGTGCTGCTTACCCTTGGGCGTCAGCCCTATTGGCTGGATGGCTGGGGGCGGCAAGTTTGGCGAGCCACCCGTCAATGGGTGTTGCCGCTTGGTGCCAAAATGCCCATGTTGATTGGCGCGCTGTGGGCGTTGTTACCATGCGGTTTGCTCTATTCAGCGGTCATGGTGGCGGCGCTCACTGCGAATTGGCTGCAGGGTGCAGGCGTCATGGCTGCTTTTGCGCTGGGCAGCGGAGTCAGCATGACCGTGGGGTCGTGGTGGTTTCAGCGCAGCCTGCGCCAAGGCCCTGGCAACTGGGCGATTCGATTGGCTGGGGTCGCCCTGTTGGCCACATCGGGGTGGGCGCTTTGGATGGGGCTAACACAGCCGACAGGCTTATTTTGTGAGGTGCCCACGACTTGATGTAGTGATCAAGACCACCCCCATCAAAGCGACGCCCATCGCAACTGTTTGAAGTCCAGTCAATTCCTCACCTAGAAACACCACGCCCACCACTGTTGCGGAGATTGGCAGCATCACAGTGAAAACGCCAGCCTGATGCGCGGGTACGGTTTGTAAGCCGCGCACCCAAAGCACGACGGTCCACACGCTGGCGGCCAGGCCATAAAACAGCAGCAAAGCCCAGCTGCTTGGCGGCACGGCTTCGAGCGAGAAATCCAACATGGGCCCCAAGGCCAGGGGGGTCATCATCAACAGGCCCCAGCGGTTGATCAGCGCACTCATGCGTTTGGCGCTGAGATCGCCCGCCAGCTTTTTTGCAATCACGACATACATGGCTTCGCAGCAGACGGCTGCGAAAACCAGCAAGTTGCCCAGCCATTGGCTTGCCTGCGTGTCTGGCTGTTCAGACGCAAAGACGGCGATTGCAATCACCGCCAGTCCAATGGCGAGGGCGGCCCGAGTCGACAAACGCTCCTTCAGCAACCATGCGCTCAATATGGCGACCACCGCGGGCAGACTGGCCATGATCACGCCAGCAGTGCTGGCGCTGGTGCGTTGCACACCGTTGAGCATAAAGACCGAGAACAACACGTTGCCGAACAATGACAGTGCAAATACCCAGAGCCATTGGCTTGCTCGCATCGCAGGCGTCCCAGGCAAAGGACGGGCCCAGCCCGCCATGGCAATCGCGCCGATGCCAAACCTCGCCCACGCAAGCAAATAAACGCCAAAGACGGCGACCAGTGGTTTGGACAACGCCACATAGCTGCCAACCAAGGCCATGCTGGTCGCTAGGCTCAAATATGCCAGCCAGATAGAAGGATGTTTGTGAATCACGAGCCGCGATTCTATGGCTTTGTTTTGGGTCTAGGTGACTGGCAAAGAAGCCGCTTCCATGCGCAAGGGTTGAAAAGCTGTGGCCCTACAAGCCTGATTTATTTTCATATTAAGGAAACATGTTTTCATTATGCGAAATATAAAAATGGTGCGCCGCAATAAAATTTTTTATGACGAGAAATAATTTTCCATATTGAGGAATTTGCATGCTAATTGATTGATATTAAACGGAAAAAATATTTATCTTATATAAGACATAAGATCTGTTTTGGTCTTATATAAGACTTATAGTAAATCCATGGCTTGATGCTACTGGCCCTCTACCCAAGCACTCCAAAGCCCCCGCATTTAAATCGTCAATCTATCGGAGAAGCAACATGACTCAAATGACCCGTGAACAACAAATCGCCGCATTGGAAAAAGACTGGGCAGAAAACCCACGTTGGAAGCTTGTCAAGCGTGGCTACAGCGCAGCCGACGTTGTGCGCTTGCGCGGCAGTATGCAGCCTGAGTACACCTTGGCAAAAAATGGCGCCGAGAAGTTGTGGGCCAAAGTCAACGGTGGTGCGAAGAAAGGCTATGTGAACGCGTTCGGCGCAATCACAGCAGGTCAAGCCATGCAGCAAGCCAAAGCAGGCCTTGAGGCGGTTTACCTGTCTGGCTGGCAAGTCGCAGCCGACGGCAACACATCAGAGACCATGTACCCTGACCAGTCGCTCTACGCCTACGACTCAGTTCCCACGATGGTGCGCCGCATCAATAACACGTTCAAGCGCGCCGACGAAATTCAGTGGGGCCGAGGCATCAACCCTGGTGACGCTGAGTTCATCGATTACTTCTTGCCCATCGTTGCCGACGCTGAGGCCGGCTTTGGCGGTGTACTGAACGCGTTTGAATTGATGAAGAACATGATCGCGTCAGGTGCGGCAGGCGTTCACTTCGAAGACCAGCTGGCGGCCGTCAAGAAGTGTGGACACATGGGCGGCAAAGTATTGGTGCCCACTGGAGAAGCCGTCGAAAAGCTCATCGCAGCGCGTTTTGCAGCCGACGTGATGGGCGTGCCCACCATCGTTTTGGCCCGCACCGACGCTGAGGCCGCCAACCTGATCACCAGCGACCACGATGCCAATGACCAGCCGTTTTTGACGGGTGAGCGCACCCAAGAGGGCTTCTACCGTGTGAAAAACGGCCTCGAACAAGCCATCAGCCGCGGCGTGGCCTACGCCCCATACGCAGACCTGGTGTGGTGCGAGACGGGTGTGCCCGACATCGGCTTTGCACGCGAATTCGCGCAAGCCGTGCATGCAGCATGCCCAGGTAAGCTGTTGTCATACAACTGCTCACCCTCGTTTAACTGGAAGAAGAACCTCAACGAAAAGCAGATCGCATCGTTCCAAGACGATCTCTCAGCTCTGGGATACAAGTACCAGTTCATCACTTTGGCTGGTATCCATATCAACTGGTACAACACCTTCCAATTTGCCAAGAACTACGGCGCAGGCGAAGGCATGAAGCACTACACCGAAATGGTGCAAGAGCCCGAATTCGCTGCCCGCGAAGACGGCTACACGTTCGTGTCTCACCAGCAAGAAGTGGGTGCTGGCTACTTTGACGACGTGACCACGGTGATCCAAGGCGGTTCGTCTTCTGTGAAAGCCCTCACCGGTTCTACTGAAGAAGAGCAGTTCCACTGATCAAGTGCAATGAGGCGCCCCTTGGTTGGGCGCTCGCCGACTGGCCTCAATCCGTAAGGATTGGGGCTTTTGTGCGCTCTGGCGCCTTACTGCCCATTCGTTGCCTGTCCTGAAATAGGTTTGGTATTGATCTCAGGCCTGGACAACAAAGCCCAGGCCATTTGTGTGAGGGCATCTTCGAACGCTGGGCTGCCCAGCAGCGGCGATTTTTCAAGACTGGCGCTGCGCAAAGTACCAATCACAGAGCGGGTCAACACAAACATCTGTGCAGTGCTCGGTATTTGCAGCTCGGGGTGCGCGATTCGCTCAAAAAAGACGGCCAAGCGTTCAGCGACCTGCCGCACTGCATTGGCCGTTTCATCAGGCTGCTCTAGCGTCCAGCACAATCGGATCAAGGTTTGGCTCAGCCCCTTGCCCTTGGCAAAGCCCTGCAAGAGGATGGCGATCGCTTTGCCCAACAATTCACGGCCATCCATGTGCTGAACGTCTTCGCGCGTCTCCAACTCGTGCAAATAGCCCTCTAGCGTTTGCAGCACCAGGTCTTGGCCTCGGGCTGACATCGCCCGCACCAGCATTTCTTTGCTGGGGAAGTACTGGTACAGCG
>CBFIFT010000016.1:0-25319 GCA_965661935.1 Burkholderiaceae bacterium
GTTTACCCGCGCATTTGCAACGGTTCCCGCCTCCACCGAGGCCGCCAGAAAGAATCAACATGGATCAGTCACTCAACGACCTTTTCGAGCACAACCGCCAGTGGGCGGCGCGCATGGTCGAGAACCAACCCGGCTTCTTCACCCAACTCAGCAAACAGCAAACGCCACGCTACATGTGGATCGGGTGCTCGGACAGCCGTGTACCCGCCAACCAAATCACCGGGCTCGAGCCCGGTGAAGTTTTCGTGCACCGCAACGTTGCCAACGTGGTGGTGCACAGCGATTTGAATGCCTTGTCTACCGTGCAGTTTGCGGTAGAGCGCTTGGGTGTCTCTCACCTCATGGTGGTTGGGCACTACGGTTGCTCGGGCGTCCGAGCCGCACTTGAAGGTGCGCGGGTTGGCATCGCAGACAACTGGTTGCGCCACGTTCAAGATGTAAGAGATCGCCATGAGGCGTTGCTCGAAGCGATTCCGGCACAAAGCCGCTTCGATGCCTTGGTTGAATTGAATGTGATTGAGCAAGTCAAGAATGTGTGCCAAAGCACTGTGATGCAAGACGCTTGGGCCAGACAGCAGCGCCTGCAAGTCCATGGCTGGGTCTATGGCTTGCGTGATGGGCTCTTGAAGGATTTGAAGGTCAGCATAAGCGCACCAGACGACATTGCACCCGCCTACAAAGCGGCGGTTGCAGGGGTGTCCGGCGCTGCGCGATGATCGATTTTTATTTTGAACAAACCCAACATGTTTCCAGAACGCCTTGATTCAGCCAATGCCTACAACATGGCCCGCGCCTTGTTGGATGGTTTCAACCGACACTACCGTCTTTTTCAAGCTGAGTCTGCGCGGGCCAAGCACCGCTTTGAAACGCGCGACTGGGCCGGGCAGCAGCGCGCGCAGCGCGAACGCATTGAGTTCTATGACCTGCGGGTTCGAGAGGCATCCACGCGCCTGGAGCGCGAATTCAAAGCGAGCCAGCAATCCAAAGAAGTTTGGGCGCAGGTCAAGCTGCATTTCATCGGCTTACTCGTCGATCACTACCAACCGGAGTTGGCCGAGACATTCTTCAACTCGGTGACGACGAAAATATTGCACCGCAGCTACTTTCACAATGACTTTATTTTTGTGCGGCCTGCGGTTTCGACCGAATACATCGATGGTGAGAGCAGCGGCGCACCACCAACTTACCGCGCGTACTACCCACAGCGTGAAAACATGCGCGAGCAAGTGCGCCTGATGGTCACAGACTTCGGACTCCAGTGCCCATTTCAGGATTTAGAGGCAGATGTCACGCGGCTTCATCAGGAGATGCTTGAGCAAACCGATCAAGAGCGTCTGAGGCCCAACTTTCAGTTTCAAGTGCTCTCGAGTTTGTTCTTTCGCAACAAAGGCGCTTACATCGTTGGAAAAATCATCAACGGTTACCAAAGCGTGCCGTTTGCCATTGCGATTTTGCACAACGAGAAAGGTGAGCTTTACATCGACGCTGCCTTGTTTGGCGAAGCCGAGTTGGTCATCTTGTTCAGCTTTGCACGCGCCTATTTCATGGTCGACATGGTCGTCCCATCGGCATACGTGCAGTTCTTGCGTACCATGATGCCCAGCAAGCCGCGGGCTGAGCAATACAACGCCTTGGGCCTAGCCAAACAAGGGAAGACCTTGTTCTATCGGGACTTTCTTTTTCACCTGCGCCACAGCACCGACCAGTTTCGCATTGCGCCAGGTATCAAGGGCATGGTCATGTTGGTGTTTGACCTGCCGAGCTTTCCCTTCGTCTTCAAAGTCATCAAAGACTTTTACCCACCGCCTAAAGAAACCACGCGTGAGCAAATCAAGGGCAAGTATTTGCTTGTGAAACAGCACGACCGAGTGGGTCGCATGGCCGACACCATGGAGTATTCGAATGTTGTTTTCCCACTGGACCGCTTTGCCCCAGAGCTGATTGACGAAATTCGAAAGTTTGCGCCCAGTCAATTGGAGATCACCGACGTCGACGGTGACGGCGAAGAAGAACTGGTGCTTAAGCATGTCTACATTGAGCGCCGCATGATTCCGTTGAACATCTATTTGCAAGAAGCATTCGATGCCTTGCAAGCCAACCCTGAAGACGAGAAGGCGCGCCACCAATTGCGTCGCTCTGTGGTCGAATATGGCAATGCGATCAAAGACCTCGTGGCTGCCAACATCTTTCCGGGCGACATGCTTTGGAAAAACTTTGGTATCACGCACCAAGGCAAAGTGGTCTTTTATGACTATGACGAGATCGAGTACATCACCGACTGCAACTTTAGGAACGTGCCAGAGCCGCGCAATGAAGAAGACGAAATGTCTGGTGAAATTTGGTATCACGTGGGGCCGCACGACGTCTTCCCTGAAACCTTTGGCCCGTTTTTGCTAGGCAATCCCATGGTGCGAAAAGACTTCATGGGCGCACACGCAGATTTGTTGGATGCTGCGTTCTGGCAGTCACACAAAGAGCGCATCGCGCAAGGCTACGTCCACGACGTATTTCCCTATGAGCAAGAGCGGCGCTTTGCTCACCTACCATCCCCCCAGAGCGCTGAGGAGCAATAAAAATGTCGGACCCTATTGTGATTGTTGGATATGCGCGGACGCCGATGGGCGCCTACCAAAGCGACTTTGCGAGCTTGTCAGCGCACGACTTGGGCGGTGTTGCGATTCAAGCAGCGGTTGCCCGTGCAGGCATTGCACCTGACATCGTAGACGAGGTGTTGTTTGGCAATTGCCTCATGGCTGGACAGGGCCAAGCGCCGGCGCGCCAAGCCTTGCTCAAAGCAGGTCTGCCCATGTCCACCGGCGCGGTGACTTTATCCAAAATGTGCGGGTCCGCCATGAAGGCAAGCATGCTTGCACACGATATGTTGAAGGCCGATGCTGCCCAAGTCATGGTCGCTGGCGGCATGGAAAGCATGAGCAACGCCCCCTACCTGTTGCTAAAGGGGCGCGGCGGATACCGCATGGGTCACGACAAGGTGTATGACCACATGATGTTGGACGGCCTAGAAGACGCCTATGAAGCTGGCCGCTCGATGGGGACATTTGGCGAAGACTGCGCCGCCAAATACAACTTCACCAGAGAGCAGCAAGACCAGTTCGCCATCACCTCGGTGCGGCGAGCGCAACGCGCGACCGCCTCAGGCCATTTCGCTGCAGAAATTGCCCCAGTAACCGTCAAGACGCGTGCGGGGGAACACGTGATTTCAAGCGATGAGGGGCCCGGTCGCATCAACGTTGAAAAGATACCCAACTTGAAACCCGCGTTTAAAAAAGACGGCACCATCACGGCTGCTGCCAGCTCGTCGATCAACGATGGTGCGGCTGCGCTCGTCATGATGCGCGAATCTACGGCCAAGCGTTTGGGCGCCACGCCATTGGCTCGCATTGTTGGTCACGCCACGCACGCGCAAGAGCCCAACTGGTTCACCACTGCCCCTGTGTTTGCGATGCAAAAACTTTTCGAGCGCACGGGTTGGCAGGCTGATTCGGTCGATTTGTTTGAAATCAACGAAGCCTTCGCCGTGGTTCCCATGGCTGCCATGCATGAGCTGGGCTTGCCGCACGAAAAAGTCAACGTGCATGGCGGCGCATGCGCGCTGGGCCACCCGATTGGGGCCTCTGGGGCACGCATCATTGTCACGCTTTTGAATGCTTTGCAAGCCAGCGGTGGCAAGCGCGGTGTTGCGTCCCTGTGCATCGGTGGTGGCGAAGCAACCGCAATGGCTTTTGAGATGATGGTGTAAGCCGATGTTGCTCAGCCCTGATCACCAAATGATTCGTGACGCGGTGCGCGAGTTTTCAGAGTCCGAAATTTGGCCACACGCCGCGCAATGGGACCGCACGCACCATTTTCCGCGTGACGTCCACAAAGGCTTGGCTGCGCTGGGTTGCTATGGCGTGTGTGTGCCCGAGGCTTTGGGCGGCGCCGGCCTGGATTACCTGAGTTTGGCGCTGGTGATCGAAGAAATTGCAGCGGGAGACGGTGGCACCAGCACAGTCATCAGCGTAACCAATTGCCCCGTCAACGCCATTTTGATGATGTACGGCAGCGATGAGCAAAAGCGTCAGTGGCTGAGGCCGTTGGCACAAGGCGAAATGCTGGGGGCATTTTGTCTCACTGAACCCCAAGTGGGTTCGGATGCATCGGCCTTGAAGACCACCGCCGTCAAAGACGGCGATGGCTACGTGATCAATGGCGTCAAGCAATTCATCACCAGCGGCAAAAACGGCGATGTGGCGATTGTGATCGCAGTCACGGACCCGCAAGCGGGCAAGCGCGGCATCAGCGCTTTTTTGGTGCCAACCCAAACTCCCGGTTACGTGGTGGATCGTTTGGAGACCAAGCTGGGACAACACTCGAGTGACACGGCGCAGATTCGCTTTGATCAGTGTCGCGTGCCGGCGGCCAATCGCATTGGCCTAGAAGGTGAAGGTTACAAAATCGCCCTCAGTGCCCTAGAGGGAGGGCGCATCGGCATCGCGGCGCAAAGTGTGGGCATGGCCAGGCGGGCGCTAGACGTTGCCATTGCCTATGCCTCAGAGCGACACAGTTTCGGTCAGCCCATTGCTTCGCACCAAGCAGTGGGCTTCAGGCTTGCAGACTGTGCCACGCAATTGGAAGCGGCGCGTCAATTGGTGTGGCATGCCGCCAGCCTTCGCGACGCTGGCGTGCCGTGTTTGAAAGAGGCTGCGATGGCCAAACTGTTTGCCAGCGAAGCTGCTGAACTAATCTGCTCAGCTGCGATACAAACGTTGGGTGGTTATGGATATGTCAGCGACTTTCCCGTGGAGCGCATTTACCGAGACGTTCGGGTGTGCCAAATTTACGAAGGCACGAGCGATATCCAAAAACTCATTATTCAACGTGCCTTGACATGATGCCTTGCCCGAATCGACGCACGGCATCCAAACACGCAATCTATTCGCGATCACTCTAAACAAAGGAGACACCATGCCCATTACCAAAGGAATTCGCCAACTCATCCAAGAAGCGATGGACCAAGTCACCACCTACAGCGTGGATGAGGTTCGGGCCCGCGCCGACGACCCGACTCTGGTCTTGGTCGACATCCGCGATGTCCGAGAGCTCGCGGCCGAGGGCACCGCAGTGAATTGCATCCATGCACCCAGAGGTATGTTGGAGTTTTGGGTGGACCCCGAGTCCCCCTATTTCAAGCCAGTGTTCGCCGATGAGTCCAAAGAGTATGTTCTGTACTGTGGAGCAGGCTGGCGCAGTGCATTGGCCACAAAGTCTTTGCAAGAGATGGGCATGACCAACGTGGCGCACATCGACGGCGGTTTCACGGCGTGGAAAAAAAGCGGCGCGCCGATTGAGACCTTGGAAGAGCACAAGGCCAAAAAGAAGGCTCAGTGACCCAAGCGGCTTGCCCCTGTGGCTCGGTCGATGCCCGTGGTCATACTCGACCGCTGGGTGATTGCTGCGGCCCAATCATCGCAGACCCTGCGGCTGCGCCTGATGCTGCGCGTTTGATGAGGTCGCGCTACACCGCACATGTTCTCCTGAATGAGGCCCACTTGTTAGCGACTTGGCATCCCAGCACCCGCCCCGATAGCTGCGAGTTGGATGGCAAGACGCGGTGGCTGGGGCTTGAGGTGAAAGCGCACAAAGTCATTGATGTCGCGAACGAGCAGGTTCATTTCGTTGCCCGTTACCGCGAGAATGGCAAGGGCCAACGCATGCAAGAGCGCAGCCTGTTTGTGCGTGAATCAAACCAATGGTTTTATGTCAGAGGTGAGGCGCCGTGACCACTCGATTTGAAGGCGTCTTGTTCGATTGCGACGGTGTGCTGGTGGACAGTGAAACGCTCACATGCTCCGCTTTGCGTGACATGCTGAGTGCCTCAGGTTGGTCTATGACGCTGGCCGAGTGCATGGATTACTTTGTTGGGAAAACGGTTCGCAGCGAAGCCGAGGTGATCGAAGCGCACACCGGTCAGCGCTTGACCGACGCATGGATGCACGCTTTTTATGCAGAACGTGACCGCCGTTTGCGCACCCACATGCAACTCGTTGACGGGGCCTTCGAACTGGTGCGTGTTGCCCATGAACATTGCCAGGGGCGAATTGCCTTGTGCTCGGGTGCAGACCGTGCCAAGTTAGAGCTGATGTTGACCCAATTGGAGTTGATAGCTTATTTCGAGGGGCGGGTATTCAGCGGCCATGAATTGCCCAGAAGCAAACCCTATCCGGATGTGTACTGGGCAGGCGCTGAAGCCATTGGTGTGCAGCCAGAGCGTGCGTTGGTGATCGAAGATTCGCCGGTTGGCGTGCAAGCGGGCGCAGCAGCTGGCGCCACGGTGTGGGGTTTCGTGGGGCTGCGCGAGCAAAACCTCTGTGCTGCTGGGGCTGTCGCGCAATGGTCTAGCTTGGCGGATCTCACGGCAGAGTTTGTGCGTCGTCAAACCTCAAGCTGAAGGCGCTGATCGCGCTCCGAGCGCCTGAACTGATCAGGGCTGCGCTGGGTCCAAGACTTGAACGCTCGTGAGAAACTCTTGGCGTCCTCAAATCCACAAGCTGAAGCGATTTGCTGAATGGGGCGATCAGTTTGGCTTAGCCACGACTTGGCCAAGCGCTGGCGCTCTTGCGTTTTGATTTCTTGCCAATGTGTGCCTTGGTTTGCCAACTGACGGTGCAGACTTCGGGTAGACATTGACAAGGCATCGGCGACCGCGTCTGCATGCCGCCACAAGCCCGGCGTGTCACGCAGCAATTGCCTTACGCGTTGCACCAGCAATCGGTCCTGTGGGTAGTGTCGCACCGTCAACGGCAATGCGCGTTGCAACATGGCGCGCGCCGCGTCCTCGGTTCTGCAAGGGGCCAAGCGCAGGTAGGCGCGCTCGATCCTGAGGCTGGTGTGAGCAGCACCAAAAGCAGTAGGGCAGGCAAACAAATCTCCATAGGCTTCAGCGTGCATTGGTGCGGGGTAGGCCAATGACACCTGCTGCACAGGAATTCGTGAATCAACGATCCAACTGGCAAAACCCAAGACATTGCGCAGCAATGTGACGCTGCAAAACTCGAGATCTTCGGGCGCCACTGCGGGGGTGAGCAAAGTCAGTGTGGCGTGCTGTGTGTCCATTGACAGCTTCAAGCTCACGGCTTGTGTGAGCAGCCCGTGGTGACGACACCAACGCTTGAGAGCGACCTCGAGACTTGGCGCGCTCAAAGACGCGCGCGCCAGCATGCCGTAGCTGCCCCAAGGCAAGGGTCGCTCAAACCAACCCAGCGCCTCATCATTGAGGCGTTGCATGGTGAGTGCAGACAGTGTTTCCATTTGGGCAGCCGTGATTTTGGCTTGGCCATCAGTCAATGAGGCTGGCGGAATTTGCACCGTCTGAAGGATGTCTTGCCAGTTACAACTGTGTCGCTTGAGCGCCTCTATCATTCGCAAGGCGAAGGGCATGGGCGTGGCGCGTTTGCCGTTGGTGTATCCGCTTGTCATATGTCAAATCTTGGCACATATTGCAACCCAAGTGTCGCATATTGCGCCCGGGTTGGCGGTATGCTGAGGCCTCGATGCTTGGGCATCCAATTGGGAAATCTCATGACCGTTCTTGATTCTCAACTCAATCCCCGCTCTGCTGAGTTTGGCGCCAACACGGCTGCGATGCAGGCCTTGGTGGATGATTTGAATGCGCGGATTGCGCAGGCCGCTTTGGGTGGTGGAGAGGCCGCGCGTGCCAAACACACAGGGCGCGGCAAATTGCTGCCCAGAGAGCGGGTGCAGCGCCTCCTTGACCCGGGCACCCCATTTCTAGAGCTTTCGCCTTTGGCAGCTTACGGCATGTATGAAGATGCTGCTCCCTGCGCAGGGATCATTACCGGCATTGGCCGCATCGCGGGCGTGGAGTGCGTGATCGTCTGCAACGACGCCACGGTCAAGGGCGGAACCTACTACCCGTTGACGGTCAAAAAGCACCTGCGCGCGCAAGAGGTCGCGGAGCAAAACAACTTGCCATGCGTGTACTTGGTCGACTCGGGCGGCGCCAATTTGCCCAACCAAGATGAGGTGTTTCCTGATCGCGACCATTTCGGCCGCATTTTCTTCAACCAAGCCAACATGAGCGCGCGAGGCATTGCGCAAATCGCCGTGGTGATGGGGTCTTGCACGGCTGGCGGAGCCTATGTGCCGGCCATGAGCGACGAGGCCATCATTGTCAAAAATCAGGGCACGATCTTTTTGGGTGGCCCGCCTTTGGTCAAAGCGGCAACAGGCGAAGTGGTGAGCGCAGAGGATCTGGGCGGTGGCGATGTACACACTCGGTTGTCGGGCGTGGCAGACCACTTGGCAAACAACGACGCGCACGCCTTGGCGTTGGCCAGGCAATCGGTTTCGCGCCTCAACCGAAGCAAGCAGCACAGCATGGTGTTGCGTGAGCCACGCCCCCCCCAGTTCGAGGCCAAAAGTTTGTATGGGGTCATACCCGTGGATACAAGGCAGCCGTTTGATGTGCGCGAAATCATTGCGCGCATTGTTGATGGCAGCGAGTTCGATGAGTTCAAGGCGAGGTTCGGCACCACATTGGTCTGTGGTTTTGCCCACATTGAAGGCATGCCCGTGGGCATCGTCGCCAACAACGGCATTTTGTTCTCTGAGAGTGCGCTCAAAGGCGCTCACTTCATCGAGTTGTGTGCGCAACGCAAAATACCGCTGGTGTTTTTACAGAACATCACCGGTTTTATGGTTGGGCGCAAATATGAAAACGAGGGCATTGCACGCAACGGCGCCAAGATGGTCACGGCTGTGGCTACCGCCCAAGTGCCTAAATTCACGGTCATCATTGGCGGCAGTTTCGGTGCCGGAAACTACGGCATGTGCGGTCGCGCCTATTCACCGCGGTTCTTGTGGATGTGGCCCAACGCCCGCATCAGCGTGATGGGGGGCGAGCAGGCCGCCAGCGTCTTGGCTACCGTCAAGCGCGATGGCATAGAGGCCAAAGGAGGCCAATGGAGTGCTGAAGAAGAGGCGGCATTCAAAGCCCCCATCCAAGCCCAATACGATATTCAAGGTCACCCCTACTACGCCAGCGCGCGGCTCTGGGATGACGGAGTCATAGACCCAGCAGACACACGCCGTGTGCTGGGCCTGGGCTTGTCCGCCGCATTGAATGCGCCGATTCCCGAGACGCGATTTGGCGTCTTTCGCATGTGAGGTTCAATATGTCTGATTCTTTGTTGGATGTTCAGCGCCAAGACCGAGGTGTGTGGCGCGTTTTTCTAAACCGCCCAGAAGTTCGCAACGCCTTCAACAGCGACGTGATCCGTGAACTGCGCGAAACCTTCGATCGCATCAATGCCGATGCAGACGCTGCGGTTGTTGTTCTAGGGGGGCATGGCAAGGCGTTTTGCGCCGGTGGTGATCTCAATTGGATGCGTGCCATGGCCGATTACAGCTGGGAGGACAACCGCCGCGACGCGCAGGCTATGGCCAACATGATGGCGGCGATTGAGGCCTGCCCAGTGCCGATCATTGGCCGTGTTCACGGCGACTGCTATGCCGGCGGCATGGGGCTGTGCTCGCAGTCAGACATTGTGTTGGCGGCCCCCCACGTGGTCTTTTGCTTGAGCGAGGTGAAGCTGGGCCTCATTCCTGCAACCATCAGTCCATACGTGGTCCGTTCGATGGGGCACCGCATGGCTCAGCGTTATTTTGTGACGGCAGAGCGGTTTGGCGTTGACGTGGCATTGGCCTGCGGCTTGGTGCACGAGATCGTTGAAGTCGAACAAATGGACGCCCGTGTGGACGCGGTTGTTGAGGCTGTGCTGAGTTGCGGACCGCGCGCTGTGCGCGCGTCTAAGCAGCTGGTCAGAGACGTCAGTGGGCAGTCGATTGATGAAGCTTTGCGAGCAGAAACCGCCAAGCGCATTGCGGATATCAGAGCCACGGACGAGGGCAAGGAGGGGGTTTCATCTTTCCTTGAGAAACGTTCCCCGCGATGGACAGAAGGCCACTGATGTTTCAAAAAATCTTGATCGCCAACCGAGGTGAGATTGCATGCCGAGTGGCTGCAACTGCGCGACGGCTGGGCATACAGACCGTTGCGGTTTACTCGGATGCAGACGCTGGCGCAGCCCATGTACAGGCGTGCACCGAGGCCGTCCACATTGGCGCCAGTGCCCCCAGCGAAAGCTACTTGCGCTGGGAGGCGATTTTGGCGGCCGCGCGCCAAACTGGCGCCCAAGCCATACACCCCGGCTATGGTTTCCTATCTGAAAACGCAGCCTTTGCCAAAGCCTGCTCCGAAGCCGGGATTGTGTTCATTGGTCCATCGCCTGCCTCGATAGAGGCCATGGGGCTCAAAGCTGAGAGCAAGCGGCTGATGGCTGCAGCCAATGTGCCGCTGGTTCCCGGCTATCACGGCACGAATCAAGATGCTGGGTTTTTGCACGCACAAGCCGATGCGATGGGCTACCCCGTGTTGATCAAAGCCAGCGCTGGCGGCGGTGGCAAGGGCATGCGTGTGGTGCACACCTCAGAAGGCTTTTTGGCCGCGCTCGCTTCTTGCCAGCGCGAGGCAACCAAGAGCTTTGGAGATGCGGCGGTGTTGATTGAGCGCTATGTCCTGCGACCGCGCCACATTGAGATCCAGGTATTTGGCGATTCACATGGCAACGTGATTCATTTGTTTGAGCGCGATTGTTCGGTTCAGCGGCGGCACCAAAAGGTGATTGAAGAGGCGCCTGCACCCATGATGCCGGTCAAACTGCGCGAGGCGATGGGCCAGGCGGCGATCGCCGCTGCGAAGGCTGTTCAATATGTGGGGGCTGGGACAGTCGAGTTCATTGTCGAGCAGCCGGACTACGGCGACCCCGATTCCATGTCGTTCTACTTCATGGAAATGAATACACGTCTGCAAGTGGAGCACCCCGTGACGGAGGCCATCACGGGGCTTGACTTGGTTGAATGGCAGTTGAAAGTGGCCAGTGGCCAGCCTTTGCCGCTGGCGCAGTCAGAGTTGAAGATGACAGGTCATGCCATTGAGGTTCGGGTGTGTGCTGAAAACCCAGATCAGCAATTCTTGCCATCGATCGGCCGAGTGGACCGACTGAAGACGCCAGCCGCGGTCGCCTTTACCCAGGGTGAGGTGAGGTGGGACGCGGGCATTCGTGAGGGCGATGAAGTCTCTCCCTATTACGACTCCATGCTTGCGAAGTTGATCGTGTATGGCGCTGACCGCGCACAGGCGCTGGCCAAACTCGATGCGGCGCTTGCAGCCACGCGCATCACCGGCTTACACACCAACGTTCAGTTTCTGCGGCGCATCATTCGCAGTGATTCTTTCCAACAGGTTCGACTGGACACCGCCCTTATTGAGCGTGAAGAGGCGCAGCTGTTTGTTGATTCGAAACCGCCGCTCGAACTGACGATGGGCGCTGCAGTTTTGGGTCAATTGGCGCAGCGGGCGGCATCGCCAAGTGCAGACCCATGGAGCCGAGCTGACCACTGGTCGGTTTCAGGCGATGGGCAAGAGTGGTTTGATGTGATGCACGACGGTCAATTGCACCATTTGCATTTGCGAGTGAGTCGCACCGGCGAGTACCGCTTGGGCATTGATGGCGCAGAGGCCTCGCTGCTGCTCAAACACTGGCCAGTGCCAGACGGCATGGATATACAAGTCGGGAATTGGCGTGGGCGAGTTCACTTAGAGCACGTCATGAACGTGACGCACGTCTTCACACAGCACGGCACATCCGAGGTGCAATGGATGAGCCCCTTGGACTCACACCAGCTCGATGAAAGTGCAGAAGCGCGCATGCGTGCGCCGATGCCTGGAAAGGTCTTGCGGATTGACGTGGCGGCGGGTCAGACTGTGTCGCGTGGGCAAGTATTGGCTGTGCTTGAGGCCATGAAAATGGAACACAGCATCCTGGCGCCGCGTGATGGGGTCATCCAATCTGTGATTGTTTCGGCTGGCGACTTTGTAGACGAAGGCACTGAACTGTTGACCATGGAGGAGCCCAGTGACTGAGATCCCTCCAGTCGTGCTTTATCACCCAGGCAAGCAAGAGGCGCAGTGGGCGCAAGAGCTGGCACAACACACGCAGTGTGAAGTCATCACTTGGCAGCCTGGGGTTGCTGGTGTCGCCGACGCCGAGGTGTTGGTGGCGTGGGCGCCACCTCAGGCGTTGATTGATGCCATGCCTCGCTTGCGCCTTGTGTTTCATTTGGGTGCGGGTGTTGATGCGCTTTGGCAAACCGCGCTGCCTGCCGAGGCCGTGGTTGTGCGATTAGAAGATGCAGGCATGGCCGAGCAAATGGCCGACTATGCCCTGTATGCCGTGACTCGACACACCCGGGGGATGGCCCAGTACGAGCGCGATTGGCGCGCAGGGGCATGGTCTCCGCAACCGGTGAAGCCTGCCGCAGATTGGACGATTGGGGTGTTGGGCTATGGTGCGCTCGGCGCATGGGTGGCAGAGGTCTTGAGTGAGCGAGGTTACAACGTCCATGCTTGGAGCCGCACGGCCAAAACCAGCGCAGGGATCGTCCATCACAGTGGAGACGATGGGTTGAAGGTCATGCTCAAGCGCTGCCATGTGCTGGTGCTGATGTTGCCGCTCACGCCAGAGACCCAACACGTGTTGAATGCCGAAACCTTGGCGCTGTTGCCCCACGGCTCGTATGTGATCAACCTCGCCCGTGGCGGCCTGATCGACACCGACGCGCTCATTGCTGCGCTTGAATCAGGGCACTTGGCCGGAGCCGCTTTGGACGTGTTCGAGCAGGAGCCCCTGCCCGCTGAGCATCGCTTGCGCGGTATGCCACAAGTCATGGGCACGCCCCACATTGCGGCACAAACCTGGGTGGAGGACGCTTGCCGCTCCATCGCATCGAACCTACAAGCCTGGCGAGACAACAACCCGCTCTCAGGCGTGGTTGACAGACATCGCGCATACTGATGCACTTGGATTTTGTTGAGAGCTGAATCATGAGCCTGCCCACCACCGTCGACATCATCGAAGTCGGCCCCAGAGACGGCCTGCAAAACGAGGCCCAGCCCGTACCCACCGACGTCAAAGTCGAATTGATTCATGGGCTTGTCGCAGCGGGTCTTCGACACATCGAAGCGACCAGTTTCGTCAGCCCGAAGTGGGTGCCGCAGATGGCCGATGCGCCTGAGGTCATGGCGCAGATCCGCCGCCACCCAGGCGTGGTTTACAGCGTGTTGACACCCAATATGAAGGGCCTTGAGGCCGCTTTGGCGTCGACACCCAACGAAGTGGTTGTGTTTGGCGCGGCCAGCGAGGCCTTCAGTCAAAAAAACATCAACTGCTCAATCGCGGAGTCGATTGAACGATTTGAGCCGGTGGTGGCTGCCGCGCACGCGGCTGGCGTCGCCACCCGCGGGGCCATTTCGTGCACCGTTGGCTGCCCATATGAGGGCGACATTTCACCCGATGCGGTCGCCAACGTGGCCAAACTCATGAAAGACATTGGCGTGCAGCGCATCGCCGTGGCCGACACCATTGGTGTTGGCACCCCCAAGCGAGTGCAAGCCGCCATACAGGCGGCATTACAGCACTACGACTTAGCCCACATCAGCGGGCATTTTCATGACACTTACGGTCAGGCTTTGGCCAACACCCTGGCCAGTTTGGAGTTGGGGGTGCGCGTATTTGAGACATCAGTGGGTGGCTTAGGTGGGTGCCCCTATGCCAAGGGCGCGACCGGCAACGTAGCAACCGAAGACGTGGTGTACATGCTGCATGGCATGGGCATCGCGACCGGCATCGATTTGGATGCACTGATCGACGCCACCGAGGCGATCAGCCGACACCTGCAGCGCGCGCCGATGAGTCGCGTCTCTGTGGCCAAGCTCAAGCAACGGGCCGCCGCTTAAGGATTGGTCATGGATCAACCCGATACTCTGGATGCCCGATCGTTAGAAGCCCCAGCGGGTGTGGTTTGGCCTGCCTCTGTGAGCCGCGTGATTGGCGCCTTGGCGACCCAGGGCCATGTGGGGCAACCGTTGATGCTGGACGGCGCAGCCCGCACCGCGCAACAAGCTGCCGATGCTCTGGGTGTCGAGTTGGGTCAAATTGCCAAGAGCATTATTTTTCGACTTCAGCCAGAAGGCTTACACGTCTTGGTTGTCACCGCCGGTGATCGTCGGGTGGATGTCGCCAAGGTCAAGGCTTTGGTGGCACAGCCGCATCAACAGTTGGTCAAGGCGGACGCAACTTTTGTGCGTGAGCGCACAGGGTTTGCGATTGGCGGTGTAGCCCCGCTGGCTCACACCCACGACGGCCTGACGCTATTGGATGAATCTTTGCAGCGGTTTGAGCGCATCTGGGCGGCGGCGGGTCACCCCCATGCGGTGTTCGCAGCAAATGTCAAAGATTTGCCCAGGCTCACAGGTGCAGCCTTTCAAGACGTCACCGAGGTTAGCGCATGAGTGCCGCGAACCAAGCGCGATTGCTTCGCCTTTATGAGCGCAGCCTGCGAACGCCCACCGTCTTGAGTCCTTGCATTTCGGTTTGCCGCATGGACGCCCAAACCCAGTGGTGCGAAGGCTGCTACCGCACACTGGATGAGATTGGCGCGTGGTCAACGCTGTCGGAGGAGGGCAAGGCCCATACCTGGCAGCGGCTGTTGACGCGAATGAATACCCATACAGGCTCAAAATGAATCCAAACAGTGCATCGGTAGAGTTCTATTTCGACCCGATTTCTCCCTACGCTTACTTGGCTTTTCATGCATTGCCTCAAGCATTGGCTGGTTTGAATGTTCATGTGCGTTACCGCCCCGTTTTGTTCGCGGCCATGCTCAAAGCCGCGGGACAACGTGGGCCGGCCGAAATCGCTGGCAAGCGGGAATGGACTTATCGGCAAGTGCTTTGGCAAGCGCGTGAGATGGGCATCGACATGCAGCTGCCCAACGCCCATCCGTTTAACCCATTGCCCCTTTTGCGTGCCATGCTTGCCGCGGGCGACGGACAAGGCTGCGTCAACCGCTGGGTCGTGCAGCAAGTGATGGATCATGTATGGCAGGGCGGAGCCGATCCATTGGATGGCGATCGGCTGGCAGCCTTGGTTCAGTCATTGCAGGCGCACAGAGCGGCGGCTTGGCCGAATGCAAGCGCGTTGACGCCCGATGCCGTCAAAGCTTTGTTGGTCAAAAACACTGACGCGGCTTTAGATCGAGGGGTTTTTGGTGTACCGACTTGCGAGTTCAACGGTGCTTTGTTTTGGGGCTTGGATGCCTTGCCTATGCTCAAACAGGCGGTGGCAGGCGATGCGTGGTTCGGCGGCAGCGAATGGGCTCAGGCGGCCAGTATCCCCGTGGGTGTTGAACGAAAAATTTGACTTGTCTCGATAGCGCGGGCAACATTTCAATACACGTCGCCCTTCACTGCAACCAGGAGACTTGCCGATGTATTCAAAAATCTTGATTCCCACTGATGGGTCTGAACTGGCCAACAAGGCGGCCGGTAAAGCACTTGAGATGGCCAAGTTGCTCGGCGCGGATGTGGTTGGTGTCTATGTCATCGACCCGTTTCCATACATTGGACTGGGTGAGGCCTCTGCCCTAGGGCTGCAAGCCTATATGGAAGAGGTGCAAACCGCGGCGCAACGCGCCCTCGGTGACTTGAAGGCAGAGGCCCAGACCTTGTCGGTGCGTTTTCAAGGCGACACCATCGAGCGCAGCGCCACCCACGAGGGTATTTTGGATACGGCAGCAGCGGAACACTGCGACCTGATCGTGATCGGGTCGCACGGCAGTCAAGGCATGAAGTCGTTGATTTTGGGTAGCGTGACCCAAAAAGTGTTGACCCACAGCACCGTTCCGGTTTTGGTCATCAAGCCCTGAGAACCAAAAGCGATAAACGCCGGCGGCACAAGGCGTGCCGACCGTTGCCCGAGCGGACCTGGGGGCAATCCAACCAGTCAAGGACAAGCACACACACGGCGCGCGCTCATTATTGGCGCCGCAACGGCAGGTGACGGGAGTCTCTAGAATGATTGACCCTTTGTCATTTTTACCGAGCCGTGAATCATGCGCCCCACCCCTTCCCCTGCTGAATCAACTGAGACTGGCGCCATCCGCATCCGGGGCGCTCGCCAGCACAACCTGAAGAACATTGATGTTGATTTCAAGACCGGCGAGCTCACGGTCGTGACCGGGCCCAGTGGCTCGGGTAAATCGAGTTTGGTCTTTGACACCTTGTTTGCAGAGGGGCAACGGCGTTACGTCGAGACATTCTCGGCTTATGCGCGACAGTTTTTAGACCGGATGGACAAGCCTGCGGTCGACTCGGTTGAAGGTGTGCCACCTGCCATTGCCATTGATCAAACCAATCCGGTACGCAGTTCGCGCTCTACGGTGGGCACGATGACTGAGCTCAATGACCACCTCAAATTGCTGTTTGCGCGCAGCGCCCAGTTGTTCGATCGCCAAACCGCAGCACCCGTGCAGCAGGACACACCTGAGAGCATTTACACACAGATTGAACACAGGGCTGCACAGCGCGCGTGGCGATTGCACGTGACTTTTGCCGTTGAATTGCCAGCGAAAACCACCGCTGAGGAGGTTCAGCAGTGGCTCGCCGCCAGCGGGTTCACCCGTGTTCAGGCAGAGCGTGAAGTGCAGGTTGATGGTCAGTCTCGCAAAGTGTTGGATGTGGTGATCGATCGCTTCAAATGGCCAGGCGCTGAGAAGGCGCGGGTGATGGAGTCCATTGAGTTGGCGCTCAAGCGCGGCGGCGGTCAGATGCAAGTGCATGCCACGGCTCAAGACACACCAGAGGCGCAGGCTGAAGTGTGGAAGTTTTCAACAGGCTTGCACTGCCCCGAGAGCGACATCAGGTACGCCGCACCCACGCCATCGATGTTTTCATTCAATTCGGCGGTGGGTGCTTGCGAGACCTGCCGCGGATTTGGGCGGGTGATTGGGGTGGATTACGGTTTGGTGATTCCAGACCACAGGCTCACGTTGCGCACGGGCGCCATCAAAACCATACAGACCCCTGCATGGAAAGAGTGCCAAGACGATTTGATGCGCCATGCCGAGACGGCAGGTATACCGCGCGACACCCCTTGGAAATTTTTGACCGATGAGCAAAAAAACTGGGTCATTCAAGGCTCGCCCCATTGGAAAGGCAAGTGGAATCAGCAGTGGTACGGGATCAAGCGGTTTTTTGAATACCTCGAGAGCAAGTCATACAAGATGCACATTCGGGTGCTGCTATCGAAGTACCGAAGTTACACGCCTTGTCCGGTGTGTGCGGGCGCGCGGCTCAAAGGGGACAGCCTGCTGTGGCGATTGGGCGATGCGGCCCAAGCCGACGGGGCCATGCCTCAGTCTGAGCGTTTCATGCCACAAGGGGTTGCGTGGACTCGGGCTCAATTGGAAGCGCTGCCTGGCCTGAGTCTGCATGACCTCATGCTCATGCCCTTAGATACGATGCTCAGATTTTTCGAGAGCCTTCAGCAGAGCATGTGCAAGCCCTCAGATGCCGTGGGTCGAGCGCAAAACCTGCTATTCGACGAGATCACCTCGCGTCTCAAATACCTGTGTAATGTGGGCTTGGGCTACTTGACGCTCGATCGCCAAAGCCGCACTTTGTCGGGTGGCGAGGTGCAGCGCATCAACCTCACGACAGCATTGGGGACATCGCTGGTGAACACCTTGTTCGTGCTCGATGAGCCCAGCATCGGACTGCATCCGCGCGACATGGATCGCATCAATGAAGCGATATTAAAGCTGCGCGATTCAGGCAACACTTTGGTGGTCGTCGAGCATGACCCAGCGGTGATGCTGGCCGCGGATCGGGTGATTGACATGGGTCCCGGCCCTGGTGAGAAGGGCGGGGACATCGTATTTGACGGCACACCGAATCAACTCAAGCGAGCCGATACCCTCACGGGAGCCTACTTGGGGAACCGAAAGCGTGTGGGTATGGGGCTCAAGCGCATGGTCACCGAAGCCACGCCTCGGCTGATTCTTGAAGGGGTCACCGAGCACAACTTGCGCAACATATCGGTTGACTTTCCCCTGCAGCGTTTGGTTTGTGTGACCGGTGTTTCAGGCTCTGGTAAGTCGACGCTGATCCAAGATGTGCTGGCCCCTGCGCTCATGCGCCAGTTTGGCCAGGCCACTGAGACCCCGGGCGCACATGAGCGGCTGTTGGGGGCTGACTTCTTGAGCGGTGTTGTGTTTGTGGATCAATCACCCATCGGCAAAACAGCGCGCTCTAACCCAGTGAGCTATGTAGGTGCATGGGACGGCATACGCGCCCTGTTTGCTGACCAAGCCTTGGCCAGGCAACGGGGTTACACAGCCAGCAAGTTCAGTTTCAATGGGGGTGACGGGCGCTGTCCGTTGTGCGGTGGCTCGGGCTTTGAGCACGTTGAGATGCAGTTTTTATCCGACGTCTATTTGCGCTGCCCTGATTGCGACGGCCAGCGTTACCGACCCGAGGTCTTAGAGGTGCGGGCCAGTGATCGCTGCCACCCCGAAACAGGATTGCCTTTGAACGTCGCCGACGTGTTGGCGTTGACCGTAGCGCAGGCTGTCGAAGTGTTTGCCAAAGACGCCGAGGTGGTGCGGGCGCTGCAACCTATTGTTGACGTGGGCCTAGATTACGTGCGTTTGGGGCAGCCTGTCCCCACGCTTTCGGGTGGCGAAGCGCAAAGGTTGAAGCTCGCTGGTTACTTGGCCCAAGCAGCGCAGACCGCCAGCAAAAGCCGCCAGCCCGCAGCGCGCAAAGGCCAGTTGTTTCTGTTTGACGAACCGACGACAGGCTTGCACTTTGACGACATTGCCAAGCTGATGCGCAGCTTGCGCAAGCTCTTAGATGCTGGACATTCGATTGTGGTGATCGAGCACAACTTGGACGTGATTCGCTGCGCAGACTGGCTGATCGACTTGGGGCCAGAAGGCGGAACCGGTGGGGGCTTGATCGTCGCGCAAGGGACGCCTGAGGATGTGCGCGCGCACCCTGAGTCATTCACCGCAAAGGCCTTGCGAGACTACGATTTATCCATGACCACAGTTGAGGTCAACGCGGTGCAAGAGGCACCGGCCGCATGGCAGCGCGAGCGTGTGTTGCCGAGTCATTCCAACGCGATACAGATCATCAATGCCCAAGAGCACAACCTCAAGGGTTTGTCGGTCGATATCCCAAGGGGGTGCTTCAACGTGATCTCGGGCGTATCGGGTTCTGGCAAGTCGACCCTCGCGTTTGACATCTTGTTCAACGAGGGTCAGCGCCGCTACCTTGAGAGCCTGAATGCTTATGCCCGCTCTATCGTCCAACCAGCCGGGCGCCCAGAGGTCGACGCTGTCTACGGCATCCCACCTACCGTTGCGATTGAGCAGCGGCTCTCCCGCGGGGGACACAAGAGCACGGTGGGAACCACCACAGAGGTTTGGCACTTTTTGCGTTTGCTTTTTGTGAAGTTGGGCGCGCAGCATTGTGTCCACGATGACGCTGTGGTCGCGCCGCAATCACCTGAGCAGATGGTGGCCCATGTCATGCGCCATTACCGCGGCCAGCACATTGGTGTCTTGGCGCCACTGGTCATGAACCGCAAAGGCGTCTACACCGAGTTGGCAGAGTGGGCGCGACCCCGTGGGTACAGCCACCTGCGGGTGGATGGAGAATTTTTGCCGACCAATGGTTTTCCGCGCATCGACCGCTTCAAAGAGCACACCATCGAGCTGCCAGTTGGTGACGTGCAGGTCAACCCTCAGGCTGAAGCGCAGGTGAAGCACTTGTTGCTCACTGCGTTGACCTTGGGCAAAGGGGCGGTTCACTTGATGGCGCCGCTGGACGGCCTGCGCAAGGCCATGGCAGAAGGTCGCTCCACCGCAGGCATTGGACAGATCGAAGCCATATCTAGCCTGCGTGCTTGCCCGGTGTGCGCGACCAGCTATCCAGAGCTCGATCCGCGCTTGTTTTCATACAACAGCAAACATGGATGGTGTCCAGATTGCGTCGGCACCGGCAAGCCGCTGACCAAAGACCAGCGCAAAGAATTGGACGACACCGTCTTTAGCCAAGACAACAAGGGGCGAGAGCAAAGCTTTTCCGAGCCAGACTTGGTGGAGGTCGAGGGTGGTCAGTGCGCCAGTTGTCAGGGCACCCGACTCAACCCGCAGGCCCGTGCTGTTCGCTTTGCTGGCGTAGGGATTCACGAGATTGCGCAGCTGTCCGTGACTGAAGTCCATGCGTGGGTCAAGACGCTGACGCTGAGCGGCAGAGAGGCACAAATTGGTCGTGACTTGTTGCCAGAAATTGAGTCGCGCCTGCAGTTTTTGCAAGACGTGGGGTTGGGTTACTTGACCTTGGACAGAGGGGCGCCAACTTTGAGTGGCGGTGAGGCCCAGCGCATCCGATTGGCGGCGCAATTGGGCAGCAATCTGCAGGGCGTTTGCTACGTGCTAGACGAGCCAACGATTGGACTGCACGCGCGCGACAACCAAATTTTGCTTGACGCCTTGCACCGCTTAGGCAGCAAAGGCAACACCTTGGTGGTGGTGGAGCATGACCAAGATACGATCCGCCGAGCCGATCACATCATTGACATCGGTCCTGGTGCGGGCAAACGCGGTGGGCAAGTCGTGGCCCAGGGCTCGCTAGACGAGATGATGAAAACCGAGGGTTCGCTCACAGGTCGCTACTTGCGGGACGCCATGCGTCACCCTGTGCAAGCGCGGCGCACTGTTGCCGCGGCGGACGGCGACTGGTTGCATGTCAAGGCCGCGAGCCTGCACAACCTCCAAAAAATCAACGCCTCGCTACCGCTGCATCGGCTGGTGGCGGTGACAGGGGTTTCAGGGTCAGGCAAATCGACATTGGCGCGCGACGTCTTGCTGCACAACGTGGCGGCGGCAGTCGCCATGCGGCGCACCAAGAGCGATCGGTTGACGTGGCATGGCTGTGAGGGCGTCGATGGTGTGGCTGCGATCGATAGGGTGCTAGAGGTAGATCAGACGCCCATTGGCAAGACTCCGCGCTCATGCCCGGCAACCTATATTGGTTTTTGGGATGTGGTTCGCAAGTTGTTTGCTGGCACGCTCGAGGCACAAGCCCGAGGCTACGCAGCGGCGCGGTTTTCGTTCAATACGGGTGAAGGCCGCTGTCCAACCTGTGAAGGCCAAGGCATGCGTACCGTTGAGATGAGTTTCTTGCCCGATGTCAAAGTTCTATGCGAGACGTGCCACGGCATGCGCTTCAACCAAGAAACCTTGGCGGTGACATGGCGCGGCAAGCACATCGGCGAGATCTTGCAAATGGAGGTCGATGAAGCCGTCGACTTCTTTGCGTCGATGCCAGCGATTGCGCACCCGCTGCAGTTGCTCAAAGACGTGGGGCTGGGTTACCTGACGCTGGGACAGCCGTCACCCACTTTGTCGGGTGGTGAGGCTCAGCGCATCAAACTGGTCACTGAGTTGACCAAGGTTCGCGACGAGGTCGGGCGCCGCGGTCAAAAAGCCCCGCATACGCTGTATGTGCTGGACGAGCCAACGGTGGGTCTGCACATGAGCGACGTGGAGCGATTGATTCGGGTCCTTCACCGCCTGGTGGACGGCGGTCACAGTGTGGTCGTGATTGAGCACGATTTGGATGTGATCGCTGAGGCAGATTGGGTGCTCGACTTGGGTCCAGAGGGCGGTAAGCACGGGGGCTCGTTGGTGGCCGCAACCACCCCAGAGGGCTTGGTGAAGGCAGGTACCCACACCGGGCAAGCGATCCGCGCGCTGTTGTCGGCTTGATGGGGTGGGCTGGTTCGCTGCGAGCGGTGCAGCACCAGCCAGCCCAAAGCAGGTCTTAGGTGGCGATGAGTTGGCCCAAGCGATATGCCAACAACAGCACAACCGCCAAAGAAACAGCCAAGCCAGCCATCAGCCAGCGCGTGCGAACCCGCAGCACATCGATCGCAGATATCAGGCGCACATGGTGCTCGGCCAGTTCGCCCACCGTCGACTCAAGCGCTGAGATGCGCTCGGATTGCTCGACCAAGAGGTGCTTGACTTCAGGCGCTACCGCTTCATGGGTGGTGGCCTCTGAGGTGGCGTCTGGCTTGGGCTTGCGCAAGGCCTTGGCCGCAGCAACCACCGCGGGTGCAGCGTCGACCACGTCTTTCCAGGGAATGATTTTGAGTGCGGTCCACAGTGACACCGGCATGGCTTAAGCCTCCTTGATGGGTAGGTACAACTCAGTGACCCAGTTGTTGCTGTCGGCCGATTGAGTCGGACCAATCACGTAGCGTTCGAGAGCAGGACTGCTTGAATCCCACTTGTATTTGCGCATGCGAGCCTGGCCGTATGCGGCGTGCCAAGCAACCTTCATGAAACGATAGTCGCCTTTGAGCACCACTTTGAAATAGTAGCCACCCCGAATCAACACTGCCCCAGGCGTGGTCTCTTTGACGGGCACAGTGGCCTCTAGCGCCACCGCTGTGGATCGAGTGTTGACGCGGTGATACACCGCGACAGGCGCAGCGCTGATCTCGCCAGCGGCTGCAACTGCCAAAGCCTCAAAAGCGGGTCCAATCACTTGGGGCAGTTCGGCCAACGTGGTTTGGTGGTTCGAAGTCAGTGCATAAAACGATGACCGGTCCTCTGGCTCCTCGAAGGTGATCACGGGGTGAGGCGATTGTGGGTTGGCGCAGCCGCCCAAGCGCGCCAGTCCCAATTCGAAATCAACCGCCAGCATCCTCCGCATCCAACCGCGCATAGGCGCCATCATCAGCGGCAATCGCCCCTGCATCTTCCATTGGACTTCGGTGTGCTGGTCGTCTACCGCGGTGGTCACGAACATCAAAAGTGACTGGGCTTTGAAGGGGCGCAAGAAACTCAGAGACATCACGAATTGGTGTGCAGGCTCGCGGCTCAAATGGCGAATCAAACCTGAGCCGATCAAGCGGCCTTGCCATCTGTATTCGCCACCGTCTGAATCGGGCGATTCCAGTGTGACGTGTGCATCTGGCTCTTGCATCAACCAAGGACTCCACTTCTGCCACTGTTCAAAGTCACCGATCATGGCATCAACCTGCGCCTGTGGCGCTTGGATGGTCGCGTGGACGTCCACGGTGTAGCCTAAGCTGAGGCGCTTGACCATCAGCCAAAGCACAATCAAGGCAAATAGCAAAGGCAATGCGGCATTCATTTCACTCTCCAATGCAGGGTCTGTCACCACGGGTCGCCATTATTGTGGCGCATAGCATTGCCAGCCCGACCTCAAGGTGTGGGGTGATCATGGGGGTGGCTTTCGCTGGGCTGGGCTTCATTCGTCGATGCTGGCCGGCGACGCAAGGCCAAGTACAACGCTGCAGCGACGCTGGTCAGCAACAAGCTCAGCCCCCAATCGGGGGCCCACTGTAAGGCGGCGGCGCCCAGCGAAGGGGCCAACATACCGCCCGCCGTGTAGCTCAGCACCAACACAGCGGTGCTGTTTTCTAAAGCAATACCACTGGTTCGTGAGCCGATGTCGATCATGGCCAACGTGTAAAGTGAGCCGCCCGCCGCGCCCCAGACAAACGCCAAAGGCCAAGCCAGCACAGTCCAAGGCGCGACCCAAGGGATACATAGCGTGGCGATCAATGTCGTCAACGCACAGGCTTTCATCAAGCGCCAGCGTGCATCCAAGCTAGCCTGTGCGCTGCCACCTGATCGGCTTGCCATGACGTCACTGAGTTTGCCAATTGGCCACATGGCCAAACTGCTCCCCAGCCCGCTGGCAGACACCAAGAGGGCGGCGCCCGCCGCGCCCAAGCCCAGTGCCAAGCCATAAAGCGGCAGCATGGAGCCCAAGCCGGCCTCGAAAAACCCACCGGCGAAACCCGCCAGCATGATGGTTGGCGCCGCTTTGAACGCACGCCAAACGCCACGGCTGCCTCGGACATGGGCGCTGTGGCCATGCAGCACGTGCTGGGGCAAGGCGGGTATCAGCAACGAAAGCCCCGCCCCGACCAATAGAAATCCCCATGCAACCCAAACCGCTTGGGGCGACTCTGCACCCACCCAGCTCAACATCAATGGCCCCAATACAAAGGTCGCGCCTACCATGGTCTCGAACCAGCCGACCCACGCACCCCGCCGCGCTGCAGGCGCAAACTCCGCCACCAACGACTCGGCCAGTACCCAACGCAAGCCCCCAGCCATGCCGGCCAGTGCAGCTGCGGCGACCCACGCCCACAAGGCGTGTGTCAAGGCAAACACCAAGCCTGTGCCCACAGGCACAAAAGCGCTGAGCCACAACGCACGCCGCCTTCCCAGCGACGCTGTGATGTGGGACACCATCGGTGTGATCAAAAAGATCGCAATCCAAACCACTGAGGCGAAAAGCCCAGCCGCCGCGGTGTCCACGCCCATGGCCTTGATGCGCAAGAGGTTGAGCGGCTGCAGCATAAAGACACCCGTTAACTCAAAAAACGTTGAGGCAAATATGGCAAACAACCCCCTGGTGTTGGGGGTGTCTTGAATGGGAATAAACGGGGCAGTCACGCGGTCTATTGTGCGCGATGCGGCCACATGTCCAAGGCTGGTCGGGGGCGCCTTGAATGGGGTGTGCGTTGCGAGATAGCCGCAACGCAGCGAGGGCATTTGTTGAACTGGTTAGAATTTGGGTCTCCGAGGAGCGCTGCAGTCCACCATGACGAGGCTCGGAACGACAACACCTGCGCTCACCCACGATTGGACGGGTGAGCACCCTCCAAGCGTGGTGTTTGACCTTAACTTGGAGAAACCCATGAACGCTGTTGTTGACGCCCCTTTGAACCAATCCGTGATCGCCGATATTTCTTTGGCCCCTTGGGGTCGCAAAGAAATCCAAATTGCTGAAACCGAGATGCCCGGCCTGATGGCGATCCGCCGTGAGCTGGCCGACACGCAGCCCTTGAAGGGCGCCCGCATCACAGGCTCGCTGCACATGACCATTCAAACGGCTGTGCTCATTGAAACCCTCAAAGAACTCGGCGCCGACGTGCGTTGGGCGTCTTGCAACATTTACTCGACGCAAGACCATGCCGCTGCAGCCATCGCCGCTGGTGGCACGCCCGTGTTTGCGATCAAGGGCGAGACTTTGACGGACTATTGGGACTACACGCACCGCATTTTTGAGTTCAGTGGTGCCAAGGGAACGCCAGAAGAAGGCCCCAACATGATTCTCGATGATGGTGGCGATGCCACCTTGTTGATGCACTTGGGCGCACAGGCCGAGACCGACCCATCCGTTTTGGCCAACCCCAGCAGCGAAGAAGAAACCATTTTGTTTGCCGCGATCCAAGCCAAACTGGCGCAAGATGCGACTTGGTACAGCCGCCGACGGGCCA